>JAGANG010000079.1 GCA_017624275.1 Spirochaetales bacterium
CATCAATAAAATTAATTAAAAGGTATTTCTGAAATCTTTTTAGGTTGCGGTTGTTTATTTCCATCTCTAAGTTCTTTTAATTTTTCAAGCAATGCTTTTTCTTCTTTAGAAGATTTTGTAGGTACTTCAACTATAAATTGTAAATACAAATCACCTTTTCTTCCGGCACTGCCTAAAATTTCCACACCTTCATTCTTTATTCGCAAAATTTTACCGTTTTCACAATTTTCCGGAACTTTTACTTTTAGATTTTTTTCATTTAATAATTTTATATTTATTTCATCACCCAAAACTGCTTGCATATAAGTTATAGGAATAAATAATTTCAAATCATTTCCTATTCTTTGATAATATTGATGAGGTTTAACTTTAAATTTTACAATCAAATCTCCGGCACTTCCTCCGTTAGGAGCTTCGTCACCTTCTCCTCGTAAAATCATTTTCTTACCATTATCAATACCTGCAGGAATTTTTATTGTCTTATTAATTTTCTTTTTACCGATTCCTGTTCCTCGACATCCGGGACAAGGATCATCAATAACACTTCCGCTTCCGTAACAAGTAGGACAACTTGTTGCCATAGAGAAAAAACCTTGTGTTCTTCTTACCTGACCGGCACCATGACAAGTTGGACAAGTTTTCTTTCCTTTTCCACTTCTGGAACCTGAACCGTGACATTTTTCACATTTACAATCTTTTTCAAAAGAAATCTCTGTACTTTTTCCTAAAACAGCATCTTCTAATGTTATTTCCATTGTATAAAGAAGATCATTACCACGTTGAGCTTGCGAACTTCTGCGACTCGCCCCACCGCCAAAAAAAGATCCAAAAAGATCTTCAAATCCGCCAAATCCACCGCCGCCAAAACCGCCGCTGAAAATATCTTCGAAACCACCGAATCCGCCACCACCGCCGGAACCGCCTTCTACTCCACTATACCCATACTGATCATACATTTTTCTTTTATTTTCATCAGAAAGAATTGCATAAGCATCTGAAGCTTCTTTAAATTTTTCTTCGGCTACTTTATCTCCAGGATTTCTATCAGGGTGATATTGCATTGCCAATTTTCGATACGCTTTTTTTATTTCATCAGCACTCGCTGTTTTGGAAATACCAAGTATTTCATAACAATCTCTTTTTGCCATATTATTCTCTCTTTTCTAATGGAAATATCGGAGTCAGCAAAAAATTGCTTTTATTAGCCTTCAATGACTAAAAACTCCGATATTTCTTATAAATGATAAAGTTTTTTTAAAAAAACAAACTATTTATTTGTCATCATCAACAACTTCATAATCAGCATCTTCTGCAGCATTATTAGTATTACCTGCAGTTTCGGCATTTTCACCTGCATTTGCTGCACCTTGAGCCTGAGCTGTATTTTTATACATTTCTTCTGCTAACTTATAAGAAGCTTTTTGAAGTTCTTCTGTTTTTGCTTTAATTGCAGCAGCATCAGAATTAGAATCTTCAAGAACTTTCTTCAAATCAGCAATAGCTGCATTTATTGCATTTTTATCTTCATCGCCGATTTTATCACCGTATTCAGTCAATGATTTTTCAGTTTGATAAATCATTGAATCAGCAAGATTTCTGGCTTCAATAGTTTCTTTTTGTTTTTCATCTTCTGCTGCATGAAGTTCAGCATCTTGAACCATTTTCTTAATTTCTTCTTCATTTAATCCAGAAGAAGCTTCAATTCTAATTTTCTGTTCTTTACCTGTACCCAAATCTTTGGCACTTACATGAAGAATACCGTTAGCATCAATATCAAAAGTTACTTCAATTTGAGGAACACCACGCGGTGCAGGAGGAATACCAACAAGGTCAAACTTACCGATAGAACGGTTCTGTCCTGCCATTTTTCTTTCACCTTGAAGAACGTGAATTGATACAGCTGTTTGACTGTCTGCCGCAGTAGAGAAAATCTGTTTTTCAGTTTTAGGAATTGTAGTATTTTTTGGAATTAATACAGTCATTACTCCACCCAAAGTTTCGATTCCCAAAGACAACGGAGTTACGTCAAGCAACAAAATGTCTTTTACATTTCCGGAAAGAATTCCACCCTGAACAGCAGCACCTACAGCAACAGCTTCATCCGGATTTACACCTTTTGACGGTTCTTTTCCAAATACATTTTTTACTAACTCTTGAACCATAGGAATTCTTGTTGATCCACCAACGAGAATAACTTCATCGATTTCACTTGCACTTAATCCGGCATCTTTCAATGCTGTTTGACAAGGACCTTCAGTTTTTCTTACTAAATCACCGATTAATTGTTCAAACTTAGCACGCGTAATATTTAAAACTAAATGTTTAGGACCAGTTGCATCTGCTGTAATAAACGGCAAATTAATATCTGCGTTTTGCTTGTTAGACAATTCAATTTTAGCCTTTTCTGCAGCTTCTTTTAAACGTTGCAATGCCATTGTATCTGCAGATAAATCAATTCCAGATTGAGATTTAAACTCTGCAATCATCCACTCAATTAATGCATGGTCAAAGTTATCTCCACCTAAATGAGTATCACCGTTAGTAGATTTTACTTCGAATACACCGTCTCCGATTTCAAGAATTGAGATATCGAATGTACCACCACCAAGGTCATAAACTGCGATTTTACCTTCTTTCTTTTTATCCATTCCGAAAGCTAATGAAGCTGCAGTCGGTTCATTGATAATTCTTTTTACTTCCA
>JAGANG010000080.1 GCA_017624275.1 Spirochaetales bacterium
CATGTAACCATAAGTCACTTTATCGACTTTACCGACACATAGTCTTTTACGTGCCATATCAATTAACGCCTGTATGTTGATATCCATCATGTGAGTACATGTATCATTTACGCTTCGTTCTTGACCTGTTCTGTCCGGGCGGTGTGTAGTGACGTAAGGAATAGAATGAACGTGTCGTGCAAAATGAACGCTGTTTGGACTAGGAATATCATAAAGAGTTATTCGTAGTTCTACCGCACGGATAGGGGAATGTTCACTGATTATATATTTGCGGAATAATTCTTCAGTTAATTCTTTGCCGTCATCCCATTTTTTATTGATGGTATTCATTGCAGCTTCCTGCAAATCACGCTTCCAATTTTCATTCTTGATTCTTATGTCAACTTTCATTTTTCTTTCACTCCATGCAATTCAGCTAAAACAGTTTTAGCTGAATTTAATTTCAAATAATCATTAAATTCTTTGCTATAAATAACATTACCTTTCCATTGTGCTATTTCATCATTACTTAATGTCTCATATCTCCCTAAACCAGTTTGAATAGTTTGAAACTTACTATTTATATTAAATAAAGCGTCACTCATTCTGCTAACGCCTTAAAAAACACTTCCGTTTTTTGTTTAACTTCGTCCAAAAAACAATAATCACATTCTGGACAACCCTCAGAAAAAGTTTCACAAGCTATTTTTACAAACTCAAATAAAATATCTCTTCCCTTCGTAAGTTGTTGTTTCAATTGCTCGTTTTCTTTCTTGAGCCTTTCACTTTCGCCCCATACTTCTGCACATTCTTTGTTACAAATAGCGTTTTTATACGTGAGTAATTCTTGTTTTAATTGCTCGTTTTCTTTTTGCAATTCTTTTGCTCCTGCAAGATATGCTTCTTCAATGTCTTCTTCTGAATCATAATAACTACAATCACAACAAACCACTGTATTATGGTCTTTTGAATATTCTTCTGCTTTCTTTTTTAATTCTTCATCTGTCATTTTTTCTCCTCCCCTGTATTATTTTTGTCATCCCAAACATGGGTTTTATAAAACTCAATTTCTCTTTCTACTGATTTCCTGCATTGAAAATCATATATCAAGGTAGGAATAAACAATAAAATATATGAAACAAAGAAAGGTAGACAAAAAACAAATCCGTCTTCGTCAAAAGGATTGAAAATGCAATTACTGTATTCCCTTCTCATCTGTTTAGTTGTTTTTCTGTTTCCAGTGTATGAAAACATATAACCATAATCACCATCTCCAGCATAAGAATCCCATTCTTCCCACAGCATTTCCAACCTAAATTTATTTATTCTGCATATAGTCCAAAATCCATATTTAAAAGGATGAACTAATCTTTTAATGCGTTGTTTTAACAAAAATGTCATTTTTTCTCCTCTAACCATTTTTCTAAATTATTTGCCACAAACTGAATAACTTTGCAGGCATATACAAAATTACCAGAGATTTCTTTAGCACCGTCTATTATATGAGAGACATATTCCCATAAGTTTGGTTGATTAAAATGTTCTTCCAAAAACTCATATACTTTGTCGTATGCTCGAATATCATTTGTTTCAATTCCAAATCGAAACATGTCTGAAAAAATGTCTTTTGTTTCGTCATCAAGCTCATCGAAATTTTCGACACCGAAAAAATCGCAAAGGTATTCTTTAACTTTTTCTTCAACAATGTCTTCATCAACTTCATTTGGAAAAATTGGATAGGAAGATGCTTCACATTTACCTGCCCAGTAACCTTCGTTTATTCTTGTACCTTTGAAAAAATTAAAAATATTTACAATGTCTTTGCCAAATACATAAGTTCCCATATCTCCGCTGTAAAAAAGTTTATTGTCAACAAAGACGATTCTGACAAAATAAACCTTATCATCAATGTTTTCACTTCTGTATAGTTTAATGATGATAATGTTTCCTTGTTTTTCAATTTCAATATGTTTATATATTTCTTGTAATTCTTCATTTGTCATTTTTCTAACCCCCTATTAATTCCTAGTTAATCAAATTTTAGTGAAGATAGAAAATGATTCCATGCTAATTTAGGTCTATCCTTATATAACTCGTTCATTCGTTCGTCTTCTGTTTCCAATATTTCTTTTGAAACACCTTGTTCTGCTGCGATTATAAACTCAATCAGCTGTTCCATCATTCTAATAGCAACCCTGTGGTTGTTACAATCAGGCATCAATGTTAAATTAAGTAATTGCTCTTGTTCTCGTGATAAGTGGTATTCTTCCTGGATTTTCTTGACTTGTTCCTGTAAAAACGCAAGTTTTCTGCTATGTTGGTGTTTCAACTCACCAATCACATGTTGGATTTTCTTCAAATCCGTGATTCTTTCTTCTCCATTTTTACGTCTTAACAGTCTCTTAACTATGTCAGCTCTTAATGGATCCAGCTCAAAATCTCGCCATATATCCCACGGCTGATATCTATGTTCACTGTAGTCGGAAGTTCCGACATTATAATTTCTATGATGTATTATACTATTACTCATTCCGCTAACTCCCAATTATCACACTTTTCTTCCCAGTCCATCTCTTTTCCTGTTTTGTCGCAAATACAGTTCATAATTGTGCAACTTCTACAATTTTCGAAACAATCATAATCACCTGGATTGCCAAACTTGCAATTTGCACAATTTTTCATTTTTTCGATTTGTGCTTTCAATCGTTGATTTTCTTCCCAACGAAAATCGCTTACTTTTTCTATTTCGATTATATCTTTTTTTCAACTGTTCGTTTTCTTTTTGTAATTCTTTCGCACCTGCAAGATATGCTCGGTCAATGTCTGACGCTGAATACATTGGTATTTCAACATCAGGATAGCCTAAATAAGTTTCAGGGACAACTTCTCGTCTATACTCAAATGCTTTCTTTTCTAATTCTTTCATTCTTCACACCTCAAATCGGCATTTTATTCCATTATAAAGTTCTTCATAAACGTTATAATTTTTATTTTTAATGTAATGTAAAAGTTCCTCAACGTCTGCACGCCATCCGTTTTTTAAAGGGCAAAATCTCTATAGCCTTTTCAATATTAATTAACATTATACAGCTCATCTTGTTTTCTCAATAAAAGTTGCTACGTACATATCTGCTGTAGCAATTGCATAACTCAGTGGATATTTTTTATATCCTAATAGGATATTATCACTATTATGATATGTAGAACAATCTGTTGCTCCCATGTGATTATTTATAGCTACAGCTTCATCTAAAGTCAGCTTAATAAAGTTTTGTACAATAACCATGCTTGCTGTTCCATGACCTAAAGGCGTATAGTCTGTAGGTACAAACTTATAAAATGGAACCTGAATCCATACTCCGTTTTGTTTCGTGTTCCGCATTTCTATACGATAAGAACCAACTTTGCACACATCGTGAAATAATGCTGCAATTGTTAGACTTTCTAATTCTTTATCAGTCAAATCTTCTTTATTCATGATTTTTTTGTATTCAATTAGAGCTTGTTCATACACATTAAGTGAATGCTCACACAATCCACCTTCATAATTACCGTGATAATTACAGCTCGCAGGATCCTTGTAAAATCCTGATTTTTCAATCCATGCTAATAAATCATCGACACCTTCACGTTTTATATTTTTACGTACTAAGTCTTCAAAGTTTTTTTTCATTTACATCTCCTTATATATCTCTAAAAATTATTGTCCTAAAGTCTTTTCTGTCATAAGCTTTACACCGCACCATACAGCAAATATCGATTCCGAAATCTCGAAATAAAGCACAATGTTTGTGGCAATGTTCAGCCTTTTCGCCGTGTACAATCTCGGTAATATAATGGTGTACTTTTCCGTCATTCGTGTATCGCACAAGTTTAGTTCCGGGATTGTACTCTTTAACGTATCTCCATTTAACGGCATTGACAGCCTCGCTGTCTTCAGATTTGACAGATACAATCTTTCTGATTGAATCTATTGTCTGATTGTATTTCTTACAGAGCTCCTGCAATGTCGCACCTTTTTTAAAATCTTTTCGAATCTTAATCCAACGACTTCGGGCAAGAAAAGTCTTTTGAATGTAAACAGTGTCGCCTCGCAATCTGTCACAAATCAAAGCGTAGTCATCCTCGCCGATAACTTCAATTAACCACGCATTCCGATTGTTTAACTTTTGCGGAAAATACAAAGTACGGATATTTCGGGCGATACATGCCTTGCACAATTTGCAAGTTTTTTTCCGTCCGATTAGTCTTTTGATTAAAAGCATGCCGACTGATACCATTTTTAGAAACTCCTTCTTTTTGCGTATTCGGCGATTAAAAGTGCATCACCATCTTTTTGCTTTTTGATTTCTTCTATAAAAACAGGGAAAAGCCGACTTGCAACTTCTACGGAAAAACGTTTTGTTTCGCCTTTTTCATACCCTTTTGGAAAAAAGCTTTTCTGCCATTCCTTGCTGTCTATGTACTGATAAGGGATTTTAAGTAATTCCAAACAGCAAATAGTTGCTTCCAGACAACGCACAGCCGATAGACTTTGCCTGAAACGCCCGGTATTAACCATAGGACGTTCCAGCAAAACAAAGGCGTTATCTTTATGCTTTGATAAAATCTCGCAAAACTTCACACTGTCTAAACGTGAAATATTTTGTTTTTTCTTTGTGTAATCCTGCTGCAAAAAAACAGGCGTTTTGTGAAAAAATGTTTCATTCTCGGTAATTATTGCAATACTACCGGTTACACCGTTATCTATTCCTATGTATGTTTTCATCTTTCACTCTCCGTAATTCAAAGAATCAAAGTAAAGGCTTTCCCAAACTGAAAAATGATAACTGTTGACTTCGCCGTAGTTTGCATCAAAAACCTTCTTTATTTCCTTTCCAAGCTTTTCAGATTCCTTTTTTAAGATTCTCCAATCAAACTTCTTTTCCGGATTAAGTTTTTCCATGCGTTTAACGGAATACCAATCTTTTGATTCATCAAGTTTGATTTTTAATGCTTCTTTTTCTTGTTTGATTCGTGATAATTCTTCTTCATAAGCTTCTTGTGCCAACAAAGAGGCTTCTTTCATTAATTCATTGGCTTTTTTAAGCTTAAAAGCCGGTGTAAAATCGGTTGTAATACTGCGTAAGGTAGGTGTCGCAGTTGTTCCCTGTCGGTTGTATCTCAGTTTTTCAAGTATGATTTTACTTTCGTTTTCAGTCCAATATGTTTTCTTCCCTCCTTCAATACCTTTATTCGGGAATAAACTTTTCCCGTTTTTCTGAACTGTTCTTACTGATACATTTAAAATATTTGCCAATTCTTTTGATGTCATGAGTGTTGTTGTTAAGGCATTCATGCTTCCACCTCAGAAATATATTCTTTAGTAGCTTCGTGCCACTCCGTATCATTCCATTTGCGAATCAGATGTTGACAAAGCGAGTTTTCAGCATTCAAACTATAATTGTGGTTTGAAATAATTATATCAGTATTATTTAGGAATAATTGACCACCCCCTTTTGCTAACCATTCCGCAACTTCTCTATGTGTCAAGTATGTTTTTGTTTCCGGTTTGATTCTGTATTCTATGCCATCGTCCCACATTGGACGTGGACAATTATTCCAATCCTTGCACGCACTATTCTTTACACGAGATTGAATTTCCTTCCCCTTTAAATAGAATGCTCTTTTGCACTTTAAGTGCGGGTCACAATAAAAGAATTTATAACGGTCAACATTGTTTTCAAATATGAATCCTCTTGCTTTAAGATCATAAGGCAATAATACATCAACTAAACTTTTCAGTTCTAAAGTTAGCAAATCCTTATCACTTAGATAATCATCAAAAAATAACCCTTCTTTGCCAATCAGTTCCTTCGCCGCTGCAATGTCGGCGAAGCAGTATAAAAATTTTCTTTCAAATTTAATCATTTATTCTTCCTTAAACTCCAAAATCTTTAGAATTTCTTCCGTACATGATTGACAATCATGCTTTCTAATATCAATTCCGTTTGCTCTGCAAAATCCACAATCAGAGTTACGCATACTCCATTCTATAAACTCTTTCACTTTTTCTATATTCATCTTTCATTTTCCTTTCACCCTTTTTATCTGCAAATATTTCTTCATCTTATTAAGATGCCGTTTGTTAAAAATTCTAAGTATTCTTTTGTTACCTGTTGCATAAAAGATAAAAGTCGCTGTTGCCTGCATTAAATCAAAAGCTTCTTCAATTCTTTCAGTGCAATATGTTGCAGTTGAAAGTTCGAGAAATTCCTCTCTGATTTTTTCTATTTGGTCGAGTGTTGATTCTGCTTTCAACTCTGCAAATTTAAAGTTCACAGTCTTCACAATCTTTCTCCTTTGCGGTTATAAATGCTTCGTATGCATGCATGTAGTCGTTGGTTAAAATCTCAAAAACCATATTGCGGATTTTTTCTTCCTTTGCATTAAAGGAAAGTAGCTCTTCGTTTGTTATATTGGCTAATTTAAATATTTCATCATGCCAAACTCTTATATTTTTCAAGTCAAAATCATTAACCTTATATTCAAACTCATCACATCCGGGATTATTCCAAGTTTGTTCTTCATGCAAATAATGAGTACATTCGCATTCAGCTTCTACATCAAAAAGATAATCCTCAAATTCAATATCTTGTCTTATCAAATTAAAAGTAGCCATAGTTTCTTCCTTTATATAGACAATCCCCGATTATCGGGGATTGTTGTTTTATCTAATTCTTAAAGATTCGGACTGCTCAAAATGATATGCATCTTCCGGTAATTTCATTCCGTCTTTTAAGTCTTTCTTGATTTTTGTTTTATCAATAGTAGTAACTGTTACTTTGTAGTCATCCGGGATTAGTTCTGGTTTATCGATGATTAAAGTCGGTACATTTTTTTGGATTGCAAAATTAAAGATACCGGCTTTTCTTTCTTTGATTCCCATTTTTTTAAGGACATAATCCAGATTGAATTTAAGAGTGTCAGACAAGTTTTCCGCTGTTTTCTTGCGTTTTTGCAAACGTTTAAGTTCTTCATCCAACATTGCTGCTTCGCCTTTTAAGTTAGCGATAAACTTCGCTGTGTTTTCAAGTTTACTGTCTAACGCTAGGCTATTTTCAGTGTAAAACTCTTGGATTATTTTTCTTTCCTCATCGGAAATGTTTCTTCCTTCGTCTTCCAATGTTTCTTGCAACTCAAAACAGATTTTTTCGAATGCTTTAAAATCATCTTTGATTTCATAAATTGATTTACTCATTATTTGCTCCTTTTTTTAAACATCGATGTAACCGATTTTTTCACGCAATTTGTCAGCAAATGCACGCAACTCTTTCATATCAACAGTTTGATTATTTTTGATCTTGGTAAGGAAAGAATTGTACTGGTCTAGTAGTTCTTTGTCTGGATTGTTGATTTTCTTAGCTAGGTCAGTAATCATTTCCCAATCTTCTAAAAGAGCCTGTCTGTCTTCACTTACTTGTGATTTATTTTGTTTTTGTGGAGTAACATTTCTAGGTTGTTGTTCGTCCTGTGTAGGCATTTCATCAAGTTCATCAGCTGTATAACCGATTCCGGAAAGTTGTTCCGGAAAACAAAGACGGAATCCTTGAGCCATAGCAACTTTTTTAATCATAGTTTTTGGTTTGCTGACCCAAAGATTTTGATGCGTACTGTATTCATCAAAATCTACTTCATGATAAAACGGAGCCGAAAAATCTTTTCGCTGGATTTCGATACAACCTTTTAAATCTTTGTTTTCGATAGACCCTGTAGTCCACACCTTCCAGCCACCCAATTTACCGGACTGAGAAGCTCTTCGTAAATAAACTTCAAATCCGACTATAATGTTGAACTTATCTTTGTAGCTGACAGCGTAAACATCACGACTGAAAGGATTCAACTGAAAAGTAGTACACATTTCTAAAAATTGATTCTGATGTTTCTTTTCAATTTGTGCCATACCCATATTATTTAGGTATTCAATCGCTTTTGATTGATAAGCTTGCAATTCATTAGAATTGCCTTCTGTTTTCATAATTTCACTCATTTTTATTTTTCCTCCATTTCTTTTAATTGTATTGCAGGGAAACGAACAGTTCGTCCGATCCTGATGCATCTTAGTCTTCCGTCTTTTTTCATTCTTTCAATAGTTTGAATTGTGACGCTTAGAGCTTGAGCCATTTCTCTTGCTGTGTAATACCTGTCTTCTTCTCTGATTAAAGCCATGTCTTTTTCTTCCTTGCCATTTTTTTATTTTTTTCTAAAAACTACCGCCGACATAAGAGGGGGTGTCGGCGGAGTAAAAAAAAGCCCACTGAGCGACCAGTGGGCAAATATAAAAACATCTCCTATGATGTAATTAATCGTATTCGTTATTAGTCGGTCGCTCGGCTAACTAAAGCTAGTATAGACTATTGATTTTATAAAATCAAGTCTTATCTAGTTTTTTATAGCCTTTTTTAAAAAAAAGTTTAAATTATAAAAACTATGTCTTGGATTTGTCGGATTGCCGTATCCAGTGTGCGATAAAGTGAATCGGCATCATCGAGCAGTACGGGCATTCCGTTTTCTGCCATAACTTTTGTTAGGTCTCTGATTGTCTTTAGAGGTGAAATAGCCTTGTCGATTTCTAAGATAACTTTGTCTTGATATTCATTTACAGTAATATTTAATTTATCCATGTTAAGCTCCGTGCGTGATTTTGTCTGTGTGTTTTGCGAAATAAGCCAAGCCTTCCGGCGTTATCATTGTTTGATAAAAAGAATGTTGTCCGTCAGGCGAAAAGATAGTCTTTACGTCAAACAATCCGTTTACTTTAGGTTTTGCGTACGGTATGAGCTTTCCCAGTCCGTCTCGATACAAAAAACCGTTTTCCAGTAAGTAAGTGATAAACTTTTTTTCCGGAACTTTGATTTCTTTCGCACAAATACGCATGGAAATAAGATTGGTAGTGTTTATTAGCAGGTCATGTGCTGCAACTTTAGGTTTTTGCGATTCGATGATATGATTTGCTTCTTGCAATAATCTTTCTTTTTGCTGTAATAGATTATTTGCAACGATTAAAGCATTAGCAACAACTTGTTCCGGAGATAATACTTCATATTTTCCGGTTTTTCTGATTGTCGGCAAAACTTCACTTGTTACCCAATCAGTAAACTTCTCAGCCTCAGGTTTTCTACTTTGAAAAGCTATTTTGTATAAATTGCTTTCATTAATAAAAATTACTTGTTGTTTTCCACCTTTTGTAAGGGTATCGGTAATAACGACCCCCTTTTCATTTAAGCGATTTTTGCAATCGTTATAATTTTTGATGTCTAAAATGTTACAGATATCTTTGAGACAGAAAAAAGATTCTCCGTTTATCTGCTGTGTTCTAACTGTTTTCTGTTCAAAACAAAATGTTTGTAAATCCATAATTTTACCCTCATATTATCTTGCTTTTTTTTAAAAAAATACCGATACTAGAGGGTAGACACTGCTTTATAAAGTAGAGGTTGTTTTTTAGTTGCGGTCATCAACTGCCAGGTAGTGTTCCGCAACTTTTATTATTTTGTATAAGATTCGAATTGAATCCTTACACCTGTTCTTAGAATATCTGCCTTACTTAAACCTGTCTTTTCACAACAAAACTCAAGCATTTCTAATTCTTTGTCAGATAATTTAAGAACATATTTGTTTTCTCTTACTCCATCTGTAGGTCTACCCATTTTTGCCATATTTTTATCCTTTCATTAATAGTAATCTTATTAATTTTATTGCTATCATAAGAGCATTTGCACAAAAAGCGATTTGAAATGCTCTGATTAAGAGATTTATAATAAGTACTCTTTTCATTGATTTATCCCCCTTTTTGTTTTAATATACTCTTAGTCGAAAGACTAAGAGTATTTGTCTTTAGAAGAAAGAGTCAATAATCTTGTTTATCAATGCACTTGCTATTGTGGCTACTATCCAAATAACGAGTTCGATAAGCTTTCTTATTAACTCTTTCTTTTTATTTTTTTTCATTTTGATGCCTCCGTCATCATTAAGATATACTTAATATATACTAAATATAGCCGAAAGTCAATAATAAAACACTTAAAAATTAATTATTTTTTGTTCTCAATTTTTTCTAAAAAAATTCTGTCGCCTGATGTATGTAGTTGTATCATGTCTGTATGTAACCGACATTCGGGAAAATATCGGTTACATACAGATTGCTGTATGTGATTGTCAATAGCTGATAATGAAAAAATAGAAACAATAAAACAAATTAAAATTCTACTTTACTAAAAATTATTTCTATTAAGTGCTAATTCCCTTGTTCGGAGGGAATTATGCAAATACTTATGTTTATTGTTCATCATACTTTCAGGACGTTATGGAGTATGATTATCGGGCTTATTTATGCCATTGCTTATTGGTTTATTCATTTTAAAAGTCCTTCATGGAAGGAAAATAAAAAGAAATGGGATGAAATTGAGTTATTACCCGATTTGATTCTGTTTTTTAGTGATGTCTATCAGTACAAATGGGATGGTAAAGGTGGACTTTTCGACCATGATAATTCGATTTGGGAGTTTTTGGTAAATTTCGGTGATTGTGATGATGCGGCAAGATTTGCAGCAAAGAAATTGCGTAAACTAGGCTACAAAGCAAGGCGTGTCGGTTTTTTCTGTCTCAAAACAAAAAGCTGGCATTATGACTGTATGTTTACCGGCGTTGTAGACGACGGGAAAACACATTATTATTTGTTTAACTATGGAAAAGTTTTGTCCGGTAAAACAAAAAAGGAAGTTTTGCAAGAGTTCTATAAAAATTGGAGTAATTATCCGGAAGGTAAAACTGTGTGTTGGCAATGTTATTGGTAGTTTCTTAAATTCATTATTTTTCCTTATTTTTATTTTGCCCGGTATAAAAACCGGGCTTTTTTATTGTTACAATCAATCATTCAAAAGATTATTTTGCAACTCTTTAACACATTGCAAATGTTCTACTCCCAGATGCAAATAGTGCTCGGTCATCTGGTCTGTAGAATGCCCCGTAATAGATTGTACTATCATTTTATCTATTCCGCTTCCTATCAATTGAGTATTAAAATAATGCCTCCATGAATGAAAAGTAATGTTACGTTTACTTCTGTTTATATTCATCTTAGCAAGTGCAAAATATAATGCATCAGTCAGGCATGCAGGGGTCATCGGTTTTGTTTTATTGTCATAAGAGAAAATAAATTCATCTTCCTTTAAGCCTTTTGATGTGCTGCATAAAAGTTTATATATCGTCTCGGAAATCGGAATTTCACGCACCTTACCAGTCTTAGTACTTTTCAAATGTTCAAGTCTTTCATACGAATGAGAGACTACAATCTTATCGGGGAAAATATCACATGGACGCAATGCCAATATTTCGCCTTGTCTCATTCCGGTACAGCTTGCTACTAAATTAGCCGTATAATACAAAGAATTACCTTTCCAATATTCTAGGAAGTTTCTTCTGTCAAAAAGTTCTTTGACCTCGGAAGAAGTTAAGATTCCTCTTGTTTTTTCGTTACGATGTAACGGTTTCACGTTTTCGGCAGGATTATTTTCCAACAAACCTAAACGCTTTGCTTCTGATAGCATGATTTTTAAAGTGTTTAATATTTTATTTTTGGTAGAATTACTGATGTCCGGCAATTCCAACAACCATTTTTCAATATTGAGAGCTTTTATTTGTGACAGTTTGCAATTTTGGAATTGCGGCAAAATATATCGTTCTAAAATTGACCGATTTTCTTTTGCCCAACTTTGAGAAAATGTTTGTCCTCGTTGTTTTTTACCTTTGATGTAGAGACATTTATCCAAAATAAACCAGTTTTCGGAAAAGTTTTTAAAATCTGTTTTATTTTTCTTTTTTGGAATTAATTGGTTTTTTTTAGCAAGCTCAATGCAGAATTGCATAGCTTCGGCTTTAGTACGTTTCCCGGTAGAAAACTTTACTCTTTTACCGGTTTCATCATACGTGTAATAATAATACATTTTTGAAGCTTTTCTTTTGGAAAGGGTGAATTCATTCCTTGGCATAACACAAAACCTCTCATATTTTCTAAAAATTTTGAGTACAATTTTGAGTACACCCCCTCATGACCCAAATTGTTTTCTGTTAGCAAGGAAAAGAAAACAGCCTAAAAATGCGTTTTAAAACACTTTCAGGCTGTTTTTTCTTAGCAGAGGTTCGACTCGAACGAACGGCCTTCGGGTTATGAGCCCGACGAGCTACCAACTGCTCTACTCTGCGTCGACATGGAGCTTTTACCATGTTTTGAATTTTTAGTCAAGAAATAAATAGAAAAAAATGTAGAATCTAAAAAAAAATTTGGTATACTGCGGAAAAATATAAATATATGGGTTGTAATACTATGAAGAAATTGAAGCTATTTTTTATATTTAATATTTGTTTTTTGAGTATTTATGCAGTTAATTGTGAAAAAATAACAATCAGTGCATTGGGCGATATAATGATGCATAAGGAGATTCAGGAATCTGCAATGCATCAGACAGGAAATTATGATCAGGTTTTTTCTGATGTAAAAGATTTTTTGCTTAATGATGATTTGACTATAGCTAATTTGGAAACTCCGGTAGCGGATGAAATCCGAATTTTGGGAGCTCCGAAATATAATGCCAAAACTGCTCTTATTAAAAGTATGAAAGATGCCGGTATTGATTTTGTTTCAACAGCTAATAACCACGCTTTTGATCAATGGGCATTCGGAGTACGTAAGACAATCGAAGCGTTAGAAAAAAACGGTATCGGTTATAACGGTAGCGGAGAAAATAAAAGAGTTTCCGAATCTTTTACTATCGTTAATGTAAAATCTTTTTCCATTGGGATTATGGCACTGACTTTTTCTTTAAATGGGTTGCGTCCTACTCGTGAAGATTACTATTCACCTTATATAAATTATTTCCCGCCTTATGATGAAGCAGCATTGAATGAAGTTTGTGAGAAAATACGACTTATAAAAAATAAAGTTGATGTAGTGATAATTTTGTATCACGGCGGGGCGGAATATCAAAGTGAACCGTCTGCAATTCAGACACGTTGGTTAAAAAGTTTTGCAGAATCGGGGGCAGATGTTGTTTTGGGAACTCATTCTCATGTGTTGCAAAAAGTAGATTTTTATAAAGATGCAAAAGAAAATAAGAATAAATTAATTGCATATTCACTCGGTAATTTTGTTCCGGGTTTGCAATCTCGTTATAGATATGTGAAAAATCCTTTAGAAGATATTGATAATCCGTTTATAAAAACTTCAGAAGGTGCAATATTAAAATTTGATATTGTTCGATGGAACGGAAAAGTTGAAATAGTAAACCCACGTTATGTTCCTTTGTTTACTCTTGTTTATTACAAAACTTTAGGTCCGGAAAAATGGCTTACATATTTCCAATTAATGCCTATAGAAAAAATACTTCAATTACCGGATTTTGATGAAGAACGTTTTAAGGATTTAAAACCGGCAAAAAATATTGCTTTCTTGCGTAAAGAAAAAATGCAGAAATTGCTGGGAATCCCGGAGGAAAAAATCTCATTTGATGTGATAAAAAAATAAAGGCTGTGCTTTTTTTTGGAGATTAAATATTGTTTCCGGCACTTTTTTAACTCAATTTTTATCGAACCTTATTCGATACTAAGCATGAGAATATAAGATTAAGAAAATAAAAAAGGAGTTATTAATGGCAAATATTCAGGGAAAAATTATATCTCCGAAAATTTTAAAAGGATTTAGGGATTTATTGCCGGAATCAATGATACCTAAAAAAAGAATTATCAGAACATTAGAACAGGTATTTGAAAGTTTTGGCTTTTCTCCGATTGATACTCCTGCATTGGAATATACAGAAATTTTATTAGGCAAAGGTTCCGGTGAGACTGATAAGCAAATTTATCGTTTTGAAGATCACGGCGGACGTGACGTTGCATTGCGTTTTGATTTAACCGTTCCGCTTGCTCGTTTTGTATCTCAACACTATTCAGAATTAGTATTTCCTTTCAAACGTTACCATATAGCCCCGGTTTGGAGAGGTGAGAATACTCAAAAAGGACGTTATCGAGAATTTTATCAATGCGATTTTGATATTCTCGGAAGTGACAGTGTAAATGCTGACTTTGAGATTTTGCAAGTTATTCGAAACGGATTTGAAGCTATCGGATGTAAAGATTACATTATAAATATTAATCACAGAAAATTATTAAATGCGATTCTTGCAAAATTTGGAGAAGAGGCTCGCAGTCAGAAAATATTGCAAACTATCGATAAGATTTACAAAGTAGGTCGTGACGAAGTTGTCAGAATATTAGTAGAAGACGAGGGAATGTCTGCTGATACGGTAAACGGGATATTAACTACTCTTCGCTTAAATGAAAATTTCTCTAAAGAAGGAATAAAAGGCAAAGAAATATTTACGGTATTAGAGAATTTAAGAGACGAAGTGGAAGATAAAGTTGCTGCAGAAGAACTTCTTACCGTTTTCCGAAATTTGGAAGAATGTGGTGTTCTGGAGCATTTTGCTTACAATCCGGCGATTACTCGCGGGCTTGATTATTATACCGGAATTGTTTTTGAATCTTTTATTACTGACAGAATGGAATTTGGTTCCGTTTGTTCCGGTGGACGTTATGATAATTTGACAGGTTTGTATTCTAAAAATATTGTTCCCGGAGTAGGTGCGTCTTTTGGTTTGGACAGATTGTTGTCTGTTCTTGAAGATAAGCAAATGTTTACAAAGAAAAACAGTGTAGCAGATGTTATGATTTTTAATCTTGATGATTCATTAATCGCTAAATACTATTTATTGGCAGAAAAAATGCAAGCTGCCGGAATAAATTGCGAAGTTGTATCATCTAAAAGTAAGTTAGGTAATCAATTTAAATTAGCGGAACGTCGTCAGGTGCGTTATGCTTTAATTGCCGGCGGTGATGAATTTGAAGTCGGAAAATATAATCTAAAAGATATTTTTGCCGGAGAAGAAAAAAAGGCTATATCGATAGAAGAAATTATTTCTGAAATTAAAGAAAATAAGAAGGTCAATGTCTGATGTTATCAAAGTTAATCAGAACTATATTAGATGAAAATAATCCGGGAACATCTTCTTGTATGGAAGACAGACTTTCTTTATTTGAAGATAAGGCTGAAGATAAAAAAATGCGTATCCAAGCAAATAATTTTTTATCACAAGCAAGTGTTTACTCGGCAGATTCGAATACATTACAGAAAAATCGATTTTATTTCTTAAAACCGGCGTTGCGGGGGATGAAACAAAATTTCCTTGCAGATTTTGAGGAATATCTTCTTTCTCGTTCGATTGATACTTCACCGGTTAAAAACTTGGTATCAATGTTTGAACATTTTATCCCTGATACTTTTTATCCGGAATGGAGTGTTTTGGGATTGGAAGACAGATTGGTAGTTTTTGATTTGTTACTTTCATTGTTAATCGGAAGTACGCTTAACAGCGGCGATAAATTAAAAATCTATTTTAATGAATTATTGAAATTGTATTCTTTAGTAGCAGTATATTCCTCTGTTCTGATAAAAGATTGTGACGATGATTTTGAAAAAATAGCCGGTTTTCTTAACTTAATTGATGATGAGGAAGAAAAGTTAAAAAAGAAATTATTTGAAGTTTTAGTTTCTCCTTTTAACGTGAAATCTGAAATTGCCAGATATATAAGTGAATTGGAAAATGAAAATGACTTTATGGATAAAATAATCGATGAATCTTTTCAAAATGCAATTCATTATTCAAAACTGATAGTTAAGAAAGTAATTTCCAATGAATTATCACGTTTTGAGCCATTATTTTTGCTCAGCAGATATAGATTTGAATCATTATATGAGTGGATTTCGGCTCTTGAAGAATATGATACTCCGTGGATTAGTGAAAAACTATTAAGAGATTTGGAACTCTGAATTGGATTTTATTGATGAAATAAAAAATTATCAGCCGGTAAATGAACAGGAAAGTGTTGATAAAAAAATAATATTGGAACTTATAGACACTTATGGTGAAAAACTTTTAATTCGTAAGAATTTGACTGTTCACGTAAGTTCTTCCGGTTTTATTGTAAATCCGACATTAACAAAAACTCTTGTTGTATATCACAATATTTATAAAGCGTGGACATGGACGGGCGGACATGCCGACGGAGAAGGGAAGCTGTTGAATGTTGCATTGCGTGAGGCAACAGAAGAAACCGGAGTGACAAAAATAAAACCGCTTACGGAACAAGCGGCAGTTATTGATATTTTAAGTGTTCCGGCTCATATTAAACATGGAAATTACGTTAATACACATCTTCATATCAGCGTCGGATATTTATTAGTTGCAGATGAAAATCAATCGATTTTTATAAAACCTGATGAAAACAGCGGAGTTCAATGGATAGAACTTTCAGATTTGTTTAAATATTGTACCGAGCCGGAAATGGCCGGTGTTTATCAAAAATTATTGAATCGCTTATCAAAATTTCAAATGTGCTGATTTTATTTCTTAATATTAGGAGTTTATCATGAAATTACTTGTTATTTACGCCGTAGAAGAAGAACGTATAGATATTCCTTTTGACGGCGAAGTTATTTATGTGAAAACCGGAATCGGTAAAGTAAAAGCTGCAATTAAAACTCAGGAAGCTATTGTTAATATAAAACCGGATTTTGTATTAAATCTTGGAACAGCCGGCAGCGTAAAACATTCTGTAGGAGATATTTTGGTCTGCTGTAATTTTTTGGATCGTGATTTGGTAAAAATAAATCATCCGGAAATCACTTCTAAATTAGAACTGGATAAAAAGAATATTAGTGATTTTTTCCCGAAAATGCCAATTAATAATAATTATGAATGCGGAACCGGCGATTCTTTTGTTTTGGAACCTCAAGATTTGACATCTGATGTTTGTGATATGGAAGCTTTTGCTATAGCGAAGGTTTGTGATTTTTACAAAATTCCGTTTGTATCGGTAAAATATGTTTCTGACAAAGTAGGAGAAAACAATATGAAAATTTGGGAAGAAACTCTTGCGAATGCCAGAATCGGGTTATCGAATTTTTTTAATTCAATTTGTAATTAAAACAGTCAAATAAAATTTATTTTTTATCAAGATATATTTACCTTATTACCGATAATTATTCGAATCTTTCTGAATAAAGGTGTTTTATGAAGCAATTCTGGTTGTGTTTTTTTCTGATTACATCTTTTCTTCTTTATGCCGAAGATGCTGTAACTAGGGCGACAAGTTACGGAGGCGAAAATATCAGCAGTGATTCCGTAACTTCTGCAACAGAATATGCAGGAATGCCTAAAACTTTTGAGAATAATAAAGCTGATAAAACTCAACCGATTGAAGCTCCTAAAAAGGAAAAAGTTGCAGTAAAAACGGAAGTCGTTTTGCCGCAACGAACAGATGACGAATCATTAAGAGTGGAATCAGCAATGCGTTTTTTACCGGAAACTTTTGAATATATTCCGCCGGCACAACCGGAAACAAAAAGAATACCGGCAGAAGCTGTTCCTTATTACCAATCTCATGCCCCGGAACTTGTGGCGTTACCTTTATCACAAGAATTAAAACCTACAGAAGTAAGCTTGGACGACAGTTACCGACAAGAAACAAAGTTGTTGCCGCCGACATATGAAAAAGAAAAACCGACAATAGTGTTGGCTGACGATACATCAGAAAAACCGGAAGAATCAAAAATAAACAGTGAATTGCAAGATTTACCAGAACTTAAAGAGAAAATTCTTGCAGAGGCAAACTTGGACGACAGCTACCGACAAGAAACGAAGTTGTTGCCGCCGACATATGAAAAAGAAAAACCGACAATAGTGTTGGCTGACGATACATCAGAAAACCTGGAAGAATCAGAAATAAACAGCAAATTGCAAGATTTACCAGAACTTAAAGAGAAAATTCTTGCAGAGGCAAACTTGGACGACAGCTACCGACAAGAAACGAAGTTGTTGCCGCCTACGTATGAAAAAGAGAAGCCGACAATAGTGTTGGCGGATGATATTGCCGACACGACCGGTGAAAATTGCAGTAAGCCGATAGATTTACCTTTACCGGAGGCGATATTTGAAGAAAATGAGTCTGACAGCGAAGAATTGCCTTTTATATGGGAAGAGGAATTCCCTGAAGAAGAACCGGAAGAAAAAGAAAATTATGATGAAGATTTACCGTTGTTGCTTGATGTTCCGGATGTGGCTTTAGGTGAAGTTGAAAATAGTGAAGCTGTAGATATTCCGCAGGTGAATGAAGAATTACCGCTTCCTGAAGTTAAATCAAGTGAAGCGGCAGAAAATGATAATAAGCCTGAAATTGAATGGGAGTACAAAAAAGATTACAGAAAATTAATGGATTTTAATGACAGCTTTGCAGGGTTCCCGAAATCAGCCGAGGATGTTTTTAATAGTCCGGCACAGTATAGATATGATGAAAACGGACTGGTTGTAGAAAGTGGCAGAAAAATAGATAATAAAACCGGTCAAGAATTGTTTAGTGAAGCGGTAAAAAATATTAAAAATAATAAAAATGATAATGCCGCAAAATTATTGAAAGAATTATTGCATTATAATTTTAATGTGCCTGAAACAGAATATTTATTAGCATTGGCTGAATTTAGAAATAAGAATAATGATGAGGCGATGAAATATTTGCGTCGTTCATGTAATAAATATAAAGACCCATATTTAATTGCTAAAAATACGGAATTAATCGGAGAAGTTAATTTCTCACTGGGGAAATATCAAGAGGCATATCAAAATTTCATAGATTCAATTACCGGCGTGAATTCTAAACATGATGCTGAACTTTACAATAAAGCCGGAATTGCTGCTTTGCGTGCAGGTGATATTGAAAAAGCTCGTAATGCATGGAAGACAGGAAAATATTTAGGTAATCGTGACGCAAAACGTAATCTATTGTGGCTTGATCATTAATATAAAAAAACTGAGATTGAAAAAAAGTTTCTTTTGTAGTAAAAAACGGTAATTTTTAAGAAAGAAAGTCTGCGGAGGATTCTTTTAAGTGAGAAAATTAAATGTATTGATTTTGTTTTTATTGGTAGTTTTTACAACGTATTCTCAGCAGGAGGATTCAACATCAGATTTAATAGATGTAACATCAGATGTGCTGGATGTTACCGATGATGTTGCAGAAGAGACTGTACAGGAAAAAACTTTTTATACTTCTACTTTGTCAAGCGAAGATGATCCTTTCGCTCATTACAATCCTCGACAATTTTGGAAGACAAATAATTATCAAAAAACATTAATTCGTAACAGAATACCTTTCTTTTTTATTGATGAATTAGATACCAGAAATCTTACATTAAATACTAATGTGTCTTTACGGACTCCTTATACTCAAATCCCTTTCGGTGGGCTTTCGACTGTTTTTAACGGTTCAAGACACGGTGCCAGAGGATTGGATTTCGGATTTTATTATAGAGATGAGCATTTGCTTGACGGGCGTGTGATGTTGAGTGCTTTGAATTCTTTTACGTTTAACGGTTCATTTTATACTCTTGTAGGTGTAGATGTATTCCCCGGCGGTGATGAAAGAAAATTAAAATTGACGGCAAATATGGCTGTTAATACAACCGCACCGCAACATGGTTTGATGTCGGAACGTAATTCTAAGGTCGGAAAGATGTTGACTAAGATTACGGATAAATTGGGATTGGATTTTTCATCTGTAAATAAAACCGGCTTCCATTTTATGTTTGGTGCAGAATATAAACTTCCGTTCAATATTTATTTACTCGGTGCGGCAAAATTTAACTATTATCATATAGCTTCAGAATTGACAGATGCATTCGGCGATGATTATCCTGCAAAATCAAAAGATTTAAATGAGGACTTTTTGTCATTAGGAATTGCAGCAAAAGCCACTTTTGATACTCGCCGTCAGGAAAAGGCATTAAGAACCGGAAATTTATTAACCGGAAGTTTGAGTTTTGATTTACCGATGGTTGAGTCTGATTACTACAAAAATCAAGCATTTATTCCGCAATTTTCTATTAACGCAACAGATGTGTATTGTAAGAAAGTTTATAAAGATTATGCAATTAAAGCTCGTGCATTTGCCGGATACAATTTTGGTTATTTGACTAACTTGTCGGGTGACGGGGCTGTTCGCGGATTGTCATTAGGAAGTTTCTCCGGATTTGGATATGCTCTTGCGAATATCGAAGCAAGTATTCCGGTAATGTATATAGATTTGTATGATACGGCTAATTATACTCACAGACAAAAAGTAACATATTTAATGTATGTAAATTTATTTGTAGACGGCGGACTTGCATTTTCTAATGATGATATGAAAGTTCGTGATTATGAATATTTAGAAAAAAATACATATTTAAAAGATTTTCGCTGTTATTTAGATGATAAAAATTATTTTACTTATGCGTTAAGTGCCGGTGCCGGAATAACATTCGTTCCGTATTTCTTACATTTTGTAGTACGTATTGATGTAGGTGTAAATATTTTGGAACCGATTTTAGAACAGAAAGCTCCGTCTATTGGATTGACGGTTTCTTTCAATGATATGTTTTAATACAGTCTGGAAATATTTTAATTACTCTTTTTTTTCAGATTATGAAAAAAAAGATTTTAGAAAGGTTTATATCAGGAAAATTAAATATACTGTTTTTTATCCATCGTATTTATTAACACAGAATAAATCAAGGAGGCTCTGTGAAACAGGTTGTACGTCAGATATCAGAATTTGGGAAACGTATAATTCTTACTCTTACTCCGTTTTTAGTTTATTACGTTGCCGTTTTGATATTTTTGGCACCTCCTATTTCCAATTTATTTTCCGGTTCCAGCGAAGAACGAATAAAATCTGCAATTACAAGAAAAATTCTGCAAGAACATTGCAAAGATAAAAAACTTGCCGAACTTTTTATAAAAGTCGGTAGATTGTATGATATTGACCCGTTTTTTCTGTACAGCGTAGCGAATGCCAATTCCGGATTGGACGCAGAAAAAATTACCGATAAAAATAACGGAAAACGCTTTGTTGGATTGATGCAAATTGAAGAGGATGGTTATCCCAAATATTCTAAAAATAATTTACTAGATAGCGAAATCAATTTAAAGCTTGGTACAAAAAAATTGCGTAAGGCAATAGATTACGGAAACGGTCATATGATAAAAACTTTGGCCGTATATCATGCGGATTCTCTTACATTACAAAATGCTAAATACGGACAATCTACACTTGATTATATAGAAGATGTCAGAAAATTTTATTTTGATATTCAACGTGCTGAAAAACTTTATATTCAAGAGAATTACGATTTGTTTAATAAAGACAAAAAGTCTTAATTATAAAAATAATACTTATAAAAAATATCATTTGTTGCACTTGTATCTAATTTTTGTTACAGTCATTCAAAATTTAATCTCAAAGAAAGGTTACAAAATATGAAAAAACTTCTTTCTGGAAATGAAGGTATTGCATTAGGGGCTTATGAAGCCGGAGTAAAAGTTGTTACCGGGTATCCCGGAACACCGTCTACAGAAATAACAGAAACGTTGTCAAAGTATAAAGATATTTATACTGAATGGTCTGTTAATGAAAAAGTTGCGTTGGAAGTCGCTGCTGGTGCAGCATTGGGGGGAAGCAGAACGCTTGTTACAATGAAGCATGTAGGTGTAAATGTAGCAGCAGACCCATTATTTACTATGTCTTATATCGGAGTAAAAGGCGGTCTTGTAATTGTAAGTGCTGATGACCCTCAAAGTCATTCATCTCAAAACGAGCAAGATAATCGTCATTATGCACGTGCCGCAAAACTTCCTATGTTTGAGCCGTCAGACAGTGAAGATGCCAGACAATTAACACGTCTTGCATTTGAAGTGAGCGAAAAGTTTGATACTCCTGTATTTTTGCGTCCTACTACTCGTATTTGTCATTCTTACAGTGTAGTAGATGTAAACGGTAATGAACGCAAGGAAGTTGATTGCGGAAAGTTTGAAAGAAATCTTTCTAAACACGTAATGATTCCTGCTTATGCCAGAGCTCGTCATTTTGATGTAGAAGACAGAATGGCTAAACTTAAAGAATTTGCAGAAACAACATCTGTGAATACTACAGAAATTAACGATACAGAAATTGGTTTTATTACATCGGGAATTTCTTACAATTACGTAAAGGAGATGGCACCGAACGCATCTGTTTTGAAATTGGGAATGATTTATCCTTTACCTGAAAATAAAATTAAAGATTTTTGCAGTAAAATAAAAAAGGTTTATGTTGTCGAAGAACTGGAACCGTTTTTTGAAGAGCAAATAAAAGTTATGGGATGTGACGTTGAAGGTAAAAAGTTTTTCCCTATTACCGGCGAACTTTCTCCTGATAATGTAGCTGAATTGCTTTACGGTAAAAAAGAACTTTTACCTGCTGAAAAAATTCTTGCTCGTCCTCCGGCACTTTGTCCGGGATGTCCGCATTCATTCGTTTATAACGTATTGAAAAAACATAACATTCTTGTTTCCGGTGATATCGGATGTTATACATTGGGAGTTATGCCTCCGTTCCAAGTAATAGATACTTGTATTGATATGGGAGCAAGTATTACGGCTGCTCAAGGGCTTGAGATTGCCGATCCGTCAATCAAACACGCTGCGGTAATCGGAGATTCTACATTTGCACATTCAGGTATTACAGGATTGATTAATGCAGCTTACAACAAGCGAAATACTCTTGTAATCGTATTGGACAATTCAATCACAGCCATGACAGGAATGCAACACAATCCGTTCTCCGGAGAAACTATTCGCGGAGAACAAGCCGTTCAGGTTAATTATCAGTATTTGGCAAAAGCTGTCGGAATCGAAGATGACAACTTTATGGAAGTAAATGCTTATAAGCCGGACGAAATAGAATCTGCTATAGTGAAATTGTCAGACTCCGGAAAATTATCACTTCTTGTAGTAAAAGGAATTTGTGTTATTTACAATCGCAAGAAGAATAAAAAGAAAGAAGGAGTGTAAATATGGATAAAGTATTTAATTTATTAATAGTCGGTGTAGGCGGACAGGGAACGATTTTGGCAAGTAATATTGTTACTCAGGCTGCTATGAATGCCGGATTGGATGCTAAAAAAAGCGAAATTCACGGAATGAGTCAGCGTGGCGGAGCGGTATTCAGTCACGTGCGTTTCGGTAAAAAAGTTTACTCTCCGGTTATTGCTAAAGGTAATGTTGATGTACTTATTTCATTGGAAGAAATGGAAACATTGCGGTGGACTGAATTTTTGAATAAAGACAGTCAATTGATTGTACTTAATAACAGAATTTTACCGGCAAATACGGCTGAATATCCTCAAGGGCTTACTGATAAAATTAAATCACAATTTAATAATGTGGTTTCTATCGATCCTGAAGAATACAGCAAGAAATTGGGCAATGCTAAATATCTTAATGTATTCTTGCTGGGAGTTTTATCTAATTACGTAGAATTACCGGAAGATTGTTGGAAAAATGCGATAGAGTCGCTTGTTCCTCAAGGAACTTTTGATAAAAACTACGAAGCTTTTCTAACAGGAAAAGAATGTAAATAACTGAATATGTGACAGCAGCTATTAATTTTTCACAGATAAAAGTGAAAAACTAATCAGC
Organism: Spirochaetales bacterium; assembly: GCA_017624275.1. GTDB lineage: Bacteria > Spirochaetota > GWE2-31-10 > GWE2-31-10 > GWE2-31-10 > RGIG8597. Next base: position 23,622 of record JAGANG010000080.1, read on the forward strand.
TGCTTTTTTGATATGTATAGAAATAAATAGGAGCGTTAATTATGTGGAACGAAAAAATTGAAACTATGAGTCGTGAAGAAAAAAAGAAATTGCAAAGTGAACGACTTGTAGCACAAGTAAAAAAGCTATACGAAACTGTACCGTTTTATAAGAAAAGAATGGATGAAAAAGGTGTTACACCGGCAGATATACAGAGTATCGAAGATATTTCAAAATTACCTTTTATGACAAAAGACGATTTGCGTGAAGTTTATCCTCACGGACTGTTGGCTGTAAAACAAGAAGACATCGTAGAAGTTCACATGTCATCGGGAACAACAGGTAAGCCTGTAGTAATGGAATATACAAGAAAAGATATAGACGATTGGGCGGAAGCCGTAGCTCGTGCTCTTGCAATGAACGGAGTTTCTTCATCAAGCACAATTCAAGTTTCTTATGGATATGGTTTATTTACCGGCGGTTTCGGGATTCATCACGGAGGTCAAAAAATCGGTGCCAGTGTGATACCTATGTCCGGTGGTAATACAAAAAAACAATTGCAGGTTTTACAAGATTTTCAACCGGAATATTTAGCATGTACACCGTCTTATGCGATGTATTTAGCAGAAGCTGCTATTGAAGAAGGTATTGTAGATAAGTTAAACTTGAAATACGGAATATTCGGTGCTGAACCTTGGAGTGAAGCAATGCGTAAAGAAATAGAATCTAAGCTTAATATTAAAGCTTTGGATATTTACGGTTTGACAGAAATTTCAGGACCGGGTGTAGCAATGGAATGTGAATATCAAGATATGTTGCACGTAGCAGATGATTTATTTTATCCGGAAATTATAAATCCCGAAACGGGCGAAGTACTTCCTTTCGGTGAAAAAGGCGAGCTTGTATTTACTACATTGACAAAAGAGGGAACTCCGGTTTTGCGATACAGAACAAAGGATATTACGTTCTTGTCTGAAGAAAAATGTAAGTGCGGACGAACTACAATCAGAATGCATCGCCTTATGGGACGAACAGACGACATGCTTATCATTCGTGGTGTAAATGTATTCCCATCTCAAATAGAAGAAGTTTTGTTGAAAATAGAAGGTGTAGAACCTCATTATCAATTGGTTGTAGAGCGAAAAGGTAATCTTGATACACTGGAAGTTCAAGTTGAAATGAGCGATAAATTATTTTCTGACAGTGTAGGAAAATTGGAAGAAGTTGCAAAAGAAATAGAAAGAAATCTTTATGCGACACTTTCTATTCATGCAAAAATTACATTGGTAGAACCTAAATCTATTCCTAGAAGTGAAGGTAAAGCCAAACGTGTAATAGATAAGAGAACAATATAATCAATAGGAGATAAGTATGAGACAGATTTCAGTATTTTTAAATAATGAAAAAGGAAGACTTGAAAAAATTACAGGCTTACTTGCAGAAAAACAAATTGATATAAAATCACTTTGTATTGCAGAAACTGAAAAATTTGGAATCTTAAGAATGATTGTCAACAATGTAGATGAAGCTGTTGCAGTTTTACATGCTAATGACGTCGTTTGTGATATTGCAAATGTTTTAGCTGTAGAAGTTGACGATATTCCCGGTGGGTTGAACAAAGTTTTAACCGTATTCAGTGGTTTGAATATAGAATATATGTATGACTTCCTGGAAAGAACAGATAAGCGTGCCGTAATGATTTTCAAATTTTCAGAATTAGACAAAGCTGAAAAGATAGCGGAAGAAAATGGAATGGTTTTACTTTCGGAAGAAAACTTATTGAATAAAGTTTAATCTCAAAAGGCTGTACTTGACATACTAAGGAAAAAGAACTATTAACAGGAAAGTTCTTCAGGGCAGAGTGAGAATCTCGACCGGCGGTAATATAGATAAAATCTATTAGCCCGTGTGTACTTTACAAAAGTACTGATCCGTAAAAGACGGAGCCGACAGTAAGATGGGTAGTTTTACCTATTAAGTCCGGATGAAAGAAGAAATGATGTGTGCTGTGTTGTAGCTGATTTTGCCCCTGAAGATATTATTAATGAATATCTTACGGGGTTTTTTTATGCCTGAACGTTATATGAAACGAGCAGTAGAACTTGCTGTTATGGGAACCGGTTTTACATCTTTGAATCCGTTAGTCGGTGCTGTTATTGTAAAAAACGACATTATCATCGGTGAAGGATATCATCAAAAATACGGCGGACCGCATGCTGAAATAAATGCTTTTCGTGATGCAGATTCTCGCGGGAATGATGTAAGCGGTGCTGATATGTATGTAACATTAGAACCTTGCAGTCATTACGGAAAGACTCCGCCCTGTGCCGAAGAAGTTATAAAACGGGGAATATCTCGTGTATTTATCGGTATGAAAGACCCAAACCCGCTTGTTGCCGGACGGGGACTTTTTATGCTTCAAAAAGCCGGTATAGAAGTAATATGCGGAATCTTAGAAAATGAATGCCGCCGTATAAATGAACCGTTTATAAAGTTTATTACCAAAAAATTGCCGTTCGTATGTATGAAAGCTGCCATGACGTTAGACGGAAAAATAGCCACACATACAGGTGATTCAAAATGGGTAAGCAACGAAACATCAAGAAAAATAGTTCATCAATTACGAAATAAATATATGGCCATAATGGTAGGTAGTGCGACAGTGATTGCAGACAATCCGGAATTAACTTGCAGATTACCTGACGGCGGCAGAAATCCGTTACGAATAGTAGTAGACAGCAAAGCAAGTTGTCCGCAAGACAGCAAAGTTTTTCAAGTTACGGAAAATAAAAAAACGATTATTGCGGTAACAAACGAAGCACCTGATGATAAATTGGAATGTTTACGTAATGCCGGAATAGAAGTTTTGGTATTACCTAAAGATAAAAACGGCAAAGTAGATTTGTGTGCATTAATAAATGAATTAGGCGAAAGAAAGATTGATTCCGTACTTTTAGAAGGCGGCGGAACATTAAATTTCAGTGCATTGCAAGCAGGAATTGTAGACCGTGCGGTTATGTTTGTAGCTCCAAAAATTGTGGGCGGTAAAAATGCTAAAACTCCGGTAGAAGGTGAGGGCGTAGAAATAATGTCAGATGCGATTGAACTGAACCACATAGAAACGCAAATTATAGAAAATGATTTAATGATAACCGGACTTATAAATAAAAAGGAGGCGTAATGTTTACGGGGATAGTAGAAGAAATTGGAACTGTATCGGCATTATCCGGCGGCAAAATTACCGTCAAGGCGTCTAAGGTGTTGGAACAAAAAGAATTATCCGGTTCCAGTATTGCCGTAAACGGTGTGTGCCTTACTGTGGCGTCATCTTCGGCTGACAGTTTTACTGCCGACATCATGCCGCAAACATTACGTCTTACCAATCTGGGAAAATTGTCTGTAGGCAGTAAAGTTAATTTGGAGCGTGCCATGGCAGCGGACGGACGTTTCGGCGGTCATATAGTCAGTGGTCATATCGACGGAACTGGAACGGTTGCGAGTGTGACTCCGGAAGGAAATGCCGTTTGGCTTACGGTAGATTGTCCGACAGATTTGTTGCGATATATTTTGCCACGCGGAAGCATAGCTATTGACGGAGTAAGCCTTACTGCGGCTGAAGTGGGGGATTCATATTTTAAAGTTTCATTGATTCCGCATACACGTCAAGAGACTACGCTGTTGAATCATAAAGTCGGTGATATGGTAAATCTGGAAACCGATGTTATCGGGAAATATGTAGAACGATTGATGAGTTTTGAAAATAATCAGGCGAAACCGGAAAGTAAAAAAAAGTTATCTTATGAGTTTTTAGCTGAAAACGGGTTTTAAATTAAAAGTATTAAACATAAGGAGCTGTGTAAAATGTTAGCAAAAATAGAAGATGCATTGGCAGCATTAAGACGCGGAGAAATAATAGTCGTAGTAGACGATGAAAACCGTGAAAATGAAGGGGACACAATTTGTGCCGCAGAATTTGCGACTCTTGAAAATGTAAACTTTATGGCGACTTACGCTAAAGGGTTAATCTGTATGCCGATGAGTGCAGAACTTACCGAAAAGTTGGATTTACCGCAAATGTGTGTAGAAAATACTGATAATCACTGTACTGCATTTACGGTTTCTATAGACCATGTAAGTACTACAACCGGTATTTCAGCATTAGAAAGAGCCGTTACAGCTCAAAAGGTTGTGGATGATAATGCAAAGCCTGAAGATTTTCGCAGACCGGGACATATGTTTCCGTTGACGGCAAAAAAAGGCGGAGTTTTGAAGCGTGACGGTCATACAGAGGCAACGGTGGATTTAATGCGATTGGCAGGATTGAAAGAAGCCGGGCTTTGTTGTGAAATTATGAAAGATGACGGAACAATGGCAAGATATGAAGACCTGGTGGAGTTTGCAGAAAAACATAACTTGTTGATGATTTCTATAGAGCATTTGCAGGAGTATCGTCGCAGAAATGAAATAACAATTTCTCATGAAACGAATGCAAAATTGCCTACTCGTTATGGGGATTTTAGAATACATGGATTTGTAGATAAAATTACCGGAGAAGATCACATTGCACTTGTGTTGGGAAATCCTAAGGAACACGAAAAATTATTGGTGCGTGTTCATTCAGAATGTCTTACCGGTGATGCTTTCGGGTCGGCAAAATGTGATTGCGGAGAACAACTTGATTTTGCATTAAAATCTATAGCAAAAGAAGGTGCCGGAATATTAATTTATTTACGCCAAGAGGGACGCGGTATCGGACTAATAAATAAATTGAAAGCGTATGAATTGCAAGAAAAGGGGATGGATACAGTAGAAGCAAATGTAGCTTTGGGATTTCCGGAAGACGCTCGCAATTATGCAGTCGCGGCTCAGATTTTAAAAATGTTTGAAGTTAAACAGGTGAGACTGCTTACTAATAATCCTCAAAAAATTGAAGGATTAGAAAAATACGGAATTAACGTAGCTGAGCGTGTGCCTATTGAAATTGCGGCAAAACCGGCAGATTTATTTTATTTACAGACAAAGAAACTAAAAATGGGACATATCCTTAAAAATTTATAGAGGATAAAAATAGATAAAAGGAGTAACAATGAAAATTGTAGAAGGAAATTATATCGGAACCGGCTTGAAAATATGTATTGTAGCAAGCCGTTTTAATGAGTTAATTACAAATAAATTGGTAGGCGGTGCGTTGGATGCATTGAAACGTCACGGTGTAGCTGATGAAGATATTACATTGGCATGGGTACCCGGTGCGTTTGAAATCCCTTTAGCAGCCGATAAAGCGGCAGCAAGCGGAAAATACGACAGTGTAATTTGCGTAGGAGCAGTAATCAGAGGAGCTACACCGCATTTTGATTATGTTTGTGCGGAAGTATCAAAAGGTTGTGCGACTGCCGGAATGAAAAATAATGTACCGGTACTTTTCGGAGTACTTACTACAAACACAATAGAAGAAGCTATCGAACGTGCAGGAACAAAAGCCGGTAACAAGGGTTTTGATTGCGGTGTAGGTGCTATAGAAATGGCTAATTTGTTGAAACAATTATAATGAAAGAGATTTTTAATCTTTATAAAGAGTGCCGATTGTGTCCCAGAGCTTGCGGTGTAGACAGAACAATAACGCCGGGAGCTTGCGGAGAATCGGCACAATTATCTATCGAAACGGCAGTACTTCATGGTGGTGAAGAGCCTTGCATTTCCGGTGAAAAAGGCAGCGGAACGATATTTTTCAATGGTTGCGGTTTGCGTTGTATATTTTGTCAAAATATGGAAATAAGCCAAAAGAAAATATTGAAAGCTAAATATTACACAGAAGATGAATTAGTTGAAATAATGCAAAAGCTTGCAGATTTGGGAGCGACAAATATTAACTTTGTAACGCCCGACCATTATCTGCCGCACATTGTTTATGCCGTGAAAAAGTTTCGTGCTGCCGGATACACATTGCCGATTGTGTATAATTGCAGCGGTTGGGAAACGATTGAACATTTAAAATTGGCAACGGAAGTTGTAGATGTTTTTCTTATAGATTGTAAGTTTTCATTGCCGGATGTAGCTAGATTTTGCTTACGTGGAAAAAATGAAACTTATCCGCAGGTCGTATGGAATGCTCTTGAGTTTTTGTATAAGCAAGTGGGAAATTTGCAACTTGATGAAAACGGAATTGCTAAAAGCGGAGTACTGGTTCGGCATTTGGTATTGCCGGGAATGGTAGAAAACAGCCTTGATATTATAAATGAGTTGTTTTTCCGTTTTGGTGCAGATATTTATTTGAGCCTTATGGCACAATATACGCCGTCATTTCTTGATTTACCGGAAAATTGCGGTAATGAAAATTGGCGAGAAAGTCTAAAGCGATGTCTGACAGAAAGCGAATATGGAAAAGTCGTAGATTTGGCGAGTGATTTGGGATTTGAAAATCTGTATTTGCAAGAACTTCCGGAGCCGGACGACAGATATATTCCGGATTTTGCTTCTCATAAAATGTTTGGGAAGTGGTAGAATTGTGGGAACTAAGAGACAGGTAAGACAGCCTTGTCTCTTTTTTTATACAAAAAATGATTAACTGCCCTGACCTGTATCCCAAAACAGAATTGAGGTCTGGGCATTAAGTCTGTTCGGAATATCAGACTTCCACAGACTTTTTTTATCGCTGTAGGTTTGTTTCTTCTAAAACTTTTTGATATAATATTATGATTAATGTTTTACTTGGAGGATAAAATCATGTCATCATTAGCGATACTGGAACAAAAAATAGCTGCTTTGCCGGAAAACTATATAAATGAAGTTCTTGATTTTGTTGATTTTCTGGTTGCAAAGTCTACGACAAAAAAAGAAGAGAAAAGCTTCCATAGAAAAGCCGGAATAGCAAAAGATTCAGATTTTTATATGGCTCCGGATTTCGATGCTCCTTTAGAGTGTTTTAAGGATTATATGTAATGGAAAAATATTTATTAGATACACATGCTCTTTTGTGGTATCTGTTAGATGATGAAAGTTTATCAAGAAAGGCAAAAGAAATTATTGATACAAGTACGTGTTATTTTAGCAAAGTCTCTTTATGGGAAATAGCAATAAAGCAAAGTTTAGGGAAGCTACGATATAAAGAAAATATTATATCAATCGCAAATTATTGCAAAAAAGAGTCTTTTTTTGAATGTCCTGTTACAGAATATGATTTTGAACTTATTAAATCTCTTCCGTTTATCCACAATGACCCTTTTGACAGACTTTTAATCGCCCAAGCGAAAAACTTAAACCTGACATTAATTACAAAAGACATGTTTATTCCTCAATACGATGTAAAAACTTTGTGGTAAATCTCTTCTATAACCAGCAAGAAAAAGACACCGAAACATTTGATATTTCACTCTTGAAAAGCGAAGAGACGGGTAAGACAGCTTTGTCTCTTTTTTTTATACAAAAAATAATTAATGCCCAGACCTCGATTCTATACTTTCTCAATCGAATCACCAAAAGCTAATAAAGTTTTCGCTGTTTCAAGCTTGGCTTGTTGTACACTTTGAGTAATTCCAATAGAAATGTCTTCTTTTGCAGCCTTTTTGGCGGCCTCTTCTGCCTCTGTGTTTAGAAAAATTTTATAAGTTCCGTCGTTTAATAGTAATGGCGGATTGCACGTAAGACAAACATTTTCAAAGTGATAAAATGCTTTACCATATAAAAACGGATCAAAAGTACAGATAAAAATTACGTGTTATTATGTTTTATTTATATGTGGATTTTGAAGTGGAGAAAGGGATAAATCGAGATTTGGATTTTATGCTGTAGTAAAATAAAAAAATGCACCGTGGGGAATCAGACTTAATCCCGGCGGTGCATTTTGCTTTTTACAGTAAATAAAATTATGCTTCTTTTGTATCTTTATTGCTGAGCCATTTCTTTAAATCTTCAGCTAAAGACATTTTGTTTCTGTAAATATAATTTTTAAATTGTCTGAAAACGCTTTTTCCTTCTTCTAAAGAACTTTCCCAAATACTTTTTAGATTATCTGCATTTATTTTGCCTTCTGCACCGATATAAGCCTTTGCCGCTAATCCTACAGCATAAGCAGAAGCAAATGCCGAAGATGCACGCCATATAAAATTGAAAGGAAATAAACGAGATATTCCGTATCCAACACCTTTAAATAATAAACTTACACCGGTAGAACCTGACGCCATTTTTAAGAAATGATTTACATCTAATTTGAAATTATAAATTTCAGCGACTTTTGTTGCCAATGCGGTTTGCAATGAAGATGCGGCAAAACATGAGATAATTTTATTTAAAGGAATGATTTCTACAACGGTAGACATCATAGCAAAACGAATCAAAGTAAGTTGGAAAATATAATCTTTGCATTGACTCTCATCATATAAAGAAAAATCAAAACCGGTATCTTTTTCTTCTATCATTAACGCTTCACCGAGTAGGGCAAGACGCTCTAATTGGCAAATAGTAATTTCTTTTATTTCACAAATTTCTTTGGCTTGTTTAAACAAATCCAGGCGTTTTTCATCATCTTCAATTTTTTCACACAAATCAAAGATTTTGTCTTCGGAAAGCGGATTTTTGAAATATTCATCAAGTTCGGTTTTTTTTAAGACAAATTCCTTTTGTTTGAATGAAATATTTTCGCCTAAAGGGAATAAAATAATTTTGTTTTCCGGGATCATAATTCCTCCTTTGTCGGAACAGCTATTTGTAACGTAACAGAACTTCCGTCATCGGACATTTTAAAAATACCTTGTTGAATATTTTTCGAATTTCTTTCGGGGTGAATTTCCGAACGTATCACGGCATCCATTACTGTCTTTTCAAAAAATCTTTCAAGATTTCTGACACCTTTTTGTTTGTCATATCCTAAATCGGCAATATAATCGATAACTTTATTATCAAAGCTAATGTTCATTCCCTGTTCAGCAAACATTTTATGAGCATTTTCAGCCAAAAGCTCACGGACAATTTGTGCGGCGGTATCACGTCCGATAGTTTCAAACGGAATAATCTGATCGATACGATTAATAAATTCTATAGGGAAATAATCTTTTAATCGATTATTTACGCCGGTATTTGATTTTTCGTCAAAGCCTATAGTTCCGCTTTGCATTGTAATGTTTGATGTCATTATAATAGTAGCGTTTGAAAAATAAATTGTTTTACCTGAAGTGTCGTTGATAACTCCTTCTTCAAAAATTCTTAAGAATAATTTCAAAACTTCTATATTGGCTTTTTCTACTTCATCTAAAAGTAATACACATGCCGGGGACGCTTGCATTATTTGATTTAACAGCGAAACATTTTCGTGACCTACATATCCGGGCGGGCTTCCTATCAATTTTGATACAGAATGCGGTTCTGTGTATTCTGACATGTTTATAGTTACGCAACGTTCTTCGCTGCCGTACAAATATTCTGCAATTTGTCTTGCTAAATAAGTTTTACCGACACCGGATGTACCGAGAAAAAGAAATACGCCGTCAGGACGAACAGGGTGAAAAGAAATGCTGCTTTTGGCAATACAAAGTGCGGCTGCAACTCTGGCGATGGCTTCATTTTGACCGAAACAACGCTTTTGTAGATAAGATGCCAATCCTGCCATTTTTTTACCGTTTTCTTCACTTGTAAGGGGCATTCTGTATCCTACAAATTCTGCTATTACACCGTGAATAGTGTCGTTTGAAACGGTTTGCAGCCCACGCAAGCCGTCTCGTGATAATGTTTTTTCCAGAACATCGATTGCTTTGTCCGGAAAAACTCTGTTTTTTAAATGGACGTCAGCTAAATCTATAATTAATTGTAATTGTTCATCATCGATATTTACATTAAAATGGTTGAAAGTTTTATCACGAAGATGCTGCAAAATATTCATTGTAGACTTAGTATCAAGTTCTTCTATTTTTACTTTGAAAAAACGTCTGTCCAATGCACTGTCTTTTTGGAAAAGATTCAAATATTCATCGATTGTAGTGGCACCGATACATCTGAGTTCACCTTTGGCAAGGGCTGGTTTTAAAATATTTGCAGCATCGAGGGTACTTCCGCCGCTTTCGCCGGCTCCCAGCAATGTGTGAATCTCGTCAATAAACAGAATAAGATTTTTATCCTTTGCAACTTCTTCTATAATATTTTTCAGTCGCTTTTCAAAATCACCGCGGAATGTAGTACCGGCAACAAGAATTCCCATATTGATTTCGATAATTTCTTTATTGAGAAAAAACTCCGGCACATCTCCTTGAACAATGCGTTGAGCTAATCCTTCTACGACTGCTGTTTTTCCTACACCGGCTTTCCCGATTAACAGCGGATTGTTTTTTTTCAAAGAGAACAGTGTTTCCAAAATACTGTTAATTTCATTTTCACGCCCCAAAACAGGAAAAAGCTTTCCGGCTCGTGCAAGTTCGGTAATATTTCGCCCAAAGCGTTCACTGAAGCGTTCAGTACCTAAAATGCCGTTTTTTTCGCTGTCACGTCCGGCAACAATACTGACCGTATCTTTTTCAACATCCTCTTTTGTTGCATTATTAACATAAGTTGCTGACTGCAAATCTTTTTCTTGCAACGGTTCGGAATCTTTTATCAAATCTGGAAAACTTTTTTCCAATCGTTCCATTTCATGTTTGGCAAGATAATAATTTGGATCATATTTTTTTGCCATTTCAAGGACTTGGTATGCTTTCCTTATTTTTCCGTCGATTTCGAAAATTAAGCTGATGTTATAGTAGGCATATTTAAAATCCGGTTGTGCTTCAATTGCTCTTGTGTAGTTGTACATTGCAACCGTGTATTTATTTTCTTCGTAACAAATAGTACCCAAATAATTTAAAGCACAAGCATAATCTGGATCAATCTTAATTGCTTTAAGTAAAAAAACTTTTGCCCGTTCATTTTGCCCGCTTTCCTTATAAACTTTTGCAAGGTTAAAATATGGATATTTATAATTGGGATTAACTTTTATTGCTCTTAAAAAATATTCTTTTGCTTTTGGATTATTATAATTGTTTTGATAATAAAGCCCCAATTCATTTAATGACGGAACATATTTAGGATTTATTTTTAATGCACTTTTAAAGCAACTTCTGGCAACGGATAAAGAACGTTTATCGTTACTTTTAATAAGAGCAAGTCCGGCATTGTGAAATGTCCAATATGCGTCAGAATTAACGGAAAGGGATTTTCTGTAATACTTAACGGCTTTAAAATATTCGCCGCAATTGAAATATATATTTCCCAGTTTTGTCAAAATTTCTGGATTTAACGCATTGATACTCAAATATTTGCGAAGGTATTTTTTTGCTTCATTATTATTACCGCGTAAGATTTCCAAATCTGCCAATTTTTCATAGGACATATAATGACGCGGTTGATTTTTTAAAATATGCAGATAAATATTTATTGCTTCATCGTATTTTTCTTCATCAGCATATATACCGGCTTTTTCAAAAAGTTTATCAATATTTAACTCTTCCATATTCTGCATAAATTAATATCTCCTTTGAATAAGGTCTTCTCTTATAACATAAAACTTAAATACTTAATTTTTTAATTGCTAAAAATTAATAAAATTGTTCATTACTTGATTTTGAGTATCATTTTTCTTATTATTTTGCGATTCTTTTTTAATAAACAAAACGGTTAATTAGGGAGATTTATTTTGAAGAAAACATTTAAAAAAGGAAATATTATTGTTCGTCAGGGAGATAATAAAAATAAAAATCTCTATATTTTGAGAAAAGGACGTTGTTCGATAACCAGATCGGCAAATAATTCTATTCTTGATTGCGGAAAGATTTATCCGGGAGATATTTTCGGAGAATTATCTATGATTTTGGGACTTGAGCGTTCTGCCACAATTCTTGCTATTGACGATGAAGTCGAAGTAGAAGAATTGAATAAATTAAGTTTTTTAGAAATTATAAAAGAAGATCCGGAAATTGCTTGGACTGTGCTTACAAAATTGGCAATCAAAACTCAGTTGCTTGATGAAGTTCGCAGTGAAATGATGCATCCGGAAGTAATGCGTACAATTATTGAAAACAAAAAGAAAGGCTTATAAATTGTTCTAAGATATTTTTATTCTATAAATAAATAAACTTAAGGAGTTGTTATGACTTATTATGCCGGAATTGACCTGGGAGGAACAAAAACCTACTGTGTTGTAATCGATGAAAAAGGAAATATTCTTGCAAGAGAAAAAATGAAAATCGGTACAGATAAAAATATGAATCATATTTTAGATATTGTAGTTGAATGTTATAAGGCTGCAGTTTCAAGATCAAATATTACGGAAGATGATGTTTCTGCGGTAGGAATGGCTGTTCCGTCTGCTGTAAATACAGAAAAGCAAATTCTTTTAAATGCACCTAATCTCGGTTGGAAAAATATCAAAATAGGTGAAATAATGGCTGACAAATTAAAAAAACCGGTGTTTGTTGATAATGACGTAAATCTCGGAACTTTCGGGGAATATACATTTGGTAAAGCCAAAGAATATAAAAATGTATACGGAATATTTGTAGGAACCGGAGTAGGCGGTGGTTATATTCACGGCGGACAACTTGTAAGAGGTGCCAGTTTTACTGCCGGGGAAATCGGTCACATGATAATAAAACAAGGCGGTACAATGTGTAATTGCGGAAATCAAGGCTGCCTTGAAGCAATCGCCGGCAAAGTCGGTATTATAAAACACATAGAACGTAAAATAGAAGAAAAAGGCAAAACTACAAAGCTTGACGAAATAGCTCCGAACTGGCGAAACAGCGTAGGTGCATCGGCATTACACAAAGCTATAAAATCAAAAGACAAACTTACTATCAAAGCTGTAGAGCGTTCGGCAGAAGCTATAGGTGTTGCATGTTCTAATGTTATCAACACCATCGGGGTAGATGCAATAATTCTCGGCGGAGGAATTATAGAAGAGTTGAGCGATATTTATTTACCTATTATTCGCTTGACAATCCAAGAATGTTCTATGGCAAACGGCGGAAGTAATTTCCCAGTGATAATCTCAGAATTGGGAGATGATGCTGTAGCATTGGGAGCCGCATGGCAAGTAGTTGAAATTTACGGAAAAAAATAAAATACGAGGATAGAAATGAAAGGTAAAAGATTCGCAGCTATTGATTTGGGCTCTGAAAGTATCTGCATGAGCATTGCCGAGTTGCAAAAAGACGGCACCATAGAAACAATAGATGAAACAAGGCAACCTTCATTACTCGGAAAAGATTCTTTCTATAAAGGGAAGATTTCCAGAGAGACGATAAATGCATGTATTCATACTTTGTTGCAATATAAGAAATTGTGCAAAGAATACGGAGTAGAAGAAATTTATGTAGTTGCCGGGACAGCGGTAAGAGAATCTGTAAATGCCGATATTTTTATAGATAATATATCTACGGCTACGGGATTGAATGTACAAATATTGTCATCAAACAGCCAAACTGAATGTGTACACAGAGCTTTGGTAAAGAAACTTTCCGACAAGGATTATAAAAATTATCGCTGTATTGCGGAAATCGGTGCAGGTAATGTAGTAATCACGATTTTTGACAGAGACTTTATTTTGTATTCTACAACGTTGCCTATAGGTGCGTTGCGTGCAAAACAATTGTTTTCACAGGAAGAATACAATCAAGAGGAAGGTTTTGCGAAATATCTGCGTTTTATAGTGGAACATGAACTGCGTGCAATGGTCAAACTTATTCCGGTGAAAAAAATTATTCGTATATACGGAATAGGGCAGGAATTGGAAGAACTTTCCCGTGTATTAAAAATTTCACATCAACAAAATTTTACTCGAATAGAAAAAAAACAGTTGGAAGAAATTTGTCATCAGGCAGAAAAATATTCTACTGCGGAAATTATTCACAGAATGAACGTATCTGACGATATGGCGGAAAATTTTTATCCGATATGCAGTATATTTTTATCTATTATCAAATTTTTGGAATGTGAAGAGATTTTTATTCCAGATATAACATTGAAAGATTGCATAATAAGCCAAGCTGCTGATAAATACAGCGGAGCGGAAGATGAAAATCTTTTAGAAAAACAAATAATTATTAATTCACAAAATATCGGGCGAACATTCAACTATGATGAATCTCATGCATTGAAAGTATTAGAATTGTCGATGAAACTTTTTGATCAGACGGAATCTTTACATCAACTGGGAGCTCATGAAAGATGTCTGTTAATGGCAGGTGCAATCTTACATGACACCGGCTTGGCGATATCAAACAGAAGTCATCATAAACATTCACAGTACATAGTAAGTACTCAAAACTTTTATTATTATTCGGAAGAAGATCGCCAAATTATTGCAAACATTGTGCGTTATCACAGAAAGACATTTCCGAAACTTACACACAGTGATTATTCTTCATTGTCTCATAAAAACAGAATGGTAGTATGCAAATTAGCGGCGATACTGCGTATAGCTGACAGCTTGGATAATAATCACAGACAATTGGTAGAAGACGTCAATGTGACAATAAAAAAGAAAAATATAAATATTGACGTAAAGACAACTGACGGAACTCCGGTAGAGGAATATTCATTTAATATCAAAAAAGATTTATTTGAAGATTTTTTCGGATTCAGAGTTGTACTAAAAAATAACAATATTACAAAGGATAAATAAGGGCTGGTTAATAAAATGAAGGAAGAAAAAAAATATCATAATCGTGAACTTAGCTGGTTAGAGTTTAATTACAGAGTTTTGGAAGAAGCACTTGATAAAAGCAATCCGCTTTTGGAGCGACTGAAATTTCTCTCGATATTTTCATCAAATCTTGATGAATTCTTTATGGTGCGACTTTCGGGCTTGCTTTCACAATTAAAACCGGAATATGCATCATTAAAATTACCCTCAGGAGATACAGCTTTAGAAATAGTCACACGTTTGAAATTCAGAATCAATGAGCTGGTAAAACAACAATATGATTGTTTTAATACTGATATTCTTCCAAATCTTGAAAAAGAAGGTTTTCAATTTTATACTGCACAGACTCTTCCCGAAAAATATATTCCGGCATTAAAAGAATTATTTTCTACAAAATATTCACTGATGCTTACACCGATGGCAATTGATCCGTCTCATCCGTTTCCGTTTATTACCGGGAAAACATTAAATTTATTAGTCAGACTTTTTTCCGATAAACAACCGGATTTACCGTTGTATGCCATTATACCGATACCTACGGCTACACCGAGATTTTTGCGGCTGGATTCCGGAGACGGTAAGGCTACTTTTATATATTTTGAAGAGGCGGTGAAATTATTTTCATCTCAGTTGTTTGTAGGTTACAACATTGATAAAACTTGCTTGTTTCGCATTACCAGAGATGCGGAAATTGCGGTGGATGAAGAAGATTCTAACCTTTTGACGGCAATAGAAATGGGATTGAAACTTCGAGAACGAGGATTCCCGATTCGTTTGGAAGTAGAAAAAGATGCTGATGAGGATTTATTGTTGTTTTTACAACGTAATAATATGTTTTGTGAGGGATTTGATTTTAAAATAGACGGACCGCTTGATTTGACAGATTTTATGGAAATTGCTTGTATCGACGGTTATCTTAATTTAAAGAGCGAATCATTTCCACCTATTGTAAACAGAGCTTTTCAAGACAGCAAAATGTCTATATTTGACATTATTCGAAATCAAGACCATTTGCTGTTTTTACCGTTTGAATCTTTTGATCCTGTAATACGTTTTATATCGGAAGCTGCGAGTGACAAAAAAGTACTTGCCATAAAAATGACGTTGTACAGAACATCAGGTGATTCGCCTATTATAAGGGCTTTGAAAAAAGCTGCCGAAAACGGGAAACAGGTAACGGTAGTAGTAGAATTGAAAGCTCGTTTTGATGAAGCAAGAAATATTACTTGGGCAAAACAATTGGAACAGGCGGGCTGTCATGTTATCTACGGAGTAGTAGGATTGAAAACTCACGGAAAAATAGCATTGATAGTTCGAGATGAAGAAGACGGAATCAATCGATATGTACATCTTGCTACGGGAAATTATAACGACAAAACTGCAAAGATTTATACAGATATAGGACTTTTTACGGCAAAGAAAAAATTCGGAAGCGATGCTTCGGCGATATTTAATTTGTTGACCGGATATTCCGAGCCGCCTAGATGGAAAAAATTGGTTACGGCACCGTTAGATTTACGTAGTTTCTTTTTGGAAAAAATTAAGCGAGAAGCTCAAAATGCAAGAAGCGGCGGAAAAGGACAAATCATTGCAAAAATGAACGCCCTTATTGATACAAAAGTTATAGATGCTCTATATGAAGCTTCTTGTGCCGGAGTAGAAATTATATTGATTGTTCGAGGAATGTGTCGATTGAAAGCCGGTATTCCGGGACTAAGTGAAAATATTACAGTGCGAAGTATTGTTGATGTGTTTTTGGAACACTCAAGAATATTTTGGTTTCATAATCAAGGTAATGATGAACTTTTCCTTGCCAGTGCAGACTGGATGGAACGAAACCTAGACAAACGAGTAGAAATCCTTTTTCCTGTAGACGATCCAAAGCTTGTAGATGAAGTTAAGAAAGTCTTGGAAATAATTTTGAATGACAATAAAAAAACACGATTGTTGCAGCCAAACGGCACGTATAAACATATACAAATACAAAAAAATGAAGCAGAACACAGAAGCCAATTGGAACTGTACGACTTCTTTAAAAAACGTAATACGGCTGATACCGGAAAACAACAAATTCGTTTTGTACCTAATACAAAACCGGATTAGAGTGTCTTTTGCATGCAGAGTCTGCATCAAATTTAAATTTTTCTTCTTACTCTTGAAAAGCGAAGAGGCAGGTAAGACAGCCTTGTCTCTTTTTTTTATACAAAAAATAATTAATACCCAGACCTCGATTCCAAAACAGAATACAGGTCTGCGCATTAAGTCCGTTAGTTCCATTCTCACTTTTTTATGTTCAATTTCCCCATTTTTCACAGAAAAAACATTACTTCCTAATGTCCTCAAACGCCGTTTAAACCACGTTTTATGGTGTAAAATAAAAAAACTTCAACTTTTTTCGCCAAACTTGTAAGCATTTATGAAAAAAAATGCATTAAAATTTGTGGAAGTAATTGTTCTGCTTGGTAAGAATAACGCTTCCTAAATTATATTTTGAGGAATGAGAAATGATGTATTTTGAAAAATACGAAAATATCAGTTTCACAAACAATTTTGCATTTTGTAAGGTTTTGCAGAATGAGGAAATTTGCCGGGAAGTTATTGAGACGCTTTTGCACATTAAAGTCGGCAAGTTAAAGTACAAGTCCCTTGAAAAGGAATTGAAGCTTGAAATCGATAAACGAGCTGTTCGGCTAGATGTATATGTTGCCGACAGCGACAGAGTTTTTGATCTTGAGATGCAGACGACGGATAACAAAAATCTTGATTGTCGAATGCGGTACTACCAGTCAATGATTGATGCGGAACTACTGGATAAAGGTGCGGATTTTACGGAACTGAAAGAATCAAATATCATCTTTTTTTGCACGTTTGACCCGTTTAAAAAAGGCTTACCACAGTACACTTTTTATAATACTTGTGAAGAATCACCGGAGCTTAAACTTGATGACAAATGCAGAAAAATTGCCTACAATGTCAACGCTTTTAAGAAAGTCGGTGACGAAAAGGTTCGAAAATTGTTAGAATTTATATCGACCGGCAAAAGTGAAACGTCACTGACAAATAAAATCAGTAATGAATTAAGACGAGTTCAAGGTAACGAGGAATGGAGGGCTGAATATATGACACTGGAAATGTTAAAGAAAGATACTTATGATTCCGGCTTTACCGCCGGACGAAATGAAGGAATAGCAATCGGCGAAGAACGTGGCATTTCGATGGGCGTACAACAAGCCAAGCTTGAAACAGCGAAAAACTTATTATCTATAGGTTTGTCACAAGACCAGATTGCATCTGTTACCGGCTTGTCTATTGAAGAAATCGAAAAGTTATAAAAAGCAAAAAGGAGAAAAGAAACGCCGCTCCGTTTCCCATAGAATGGAGTTTTAATAAAAAAAGTGTACTCTGTAACAGAAGTACACTTTCTAACCATCAAAACAAAAGATTATTCTTCTGCATATTGTGGTTGTGCTTTAAATTCTGGATCAGACCATTTGATTTTTGAAAGTTCAGCTTCCAATTCTTCAAAATCTTTTTCTGCCTGCATTTCAGCAAAAGCAGCTTTGTTTTCTTTCATTGTTTCACTGATTCTTTTTCCCAAGTCAGAAACTTTCAACAATACATAAACTTCGTAAGCGTCTGTATTTCCGTCGCCGTCATTGTCAAGCTCATAAATTTCTTGTTGTACAAGTGTAGAACCTGAAAGTGTTGCTGCTGTTAAAGATTTTGAAACACTTGCTGATAATTCTGTAGCTACACTTGCATTTACAGTTCCGGCTTCTTTCATGTGGTCTTTAATCATGTTTGCTACAGTTCTTTCTACAACGCTTGATAATTCGTTACGTGCTCTGTTTTTTGCAACATCCAATGCCAACGCCATGCTTGATTTTGTAGCACTGTGAGTAGCAAAAACTGCATTTTCTTCTTGTGGTGGATTATTGAACCAAAAAGGTACGTCCATTTTTTTCTTTGAACTTTTTCCTTTTGTCTGTGCCGAACTTCCGCAGCTGCACAAAGCCAATGCTGAAACAACTGCAACTAAAATCATCATAATTCTTTTCATATATTAACTCCTTTATTTTGAAAAAAAATTATTCCTTTATATAGGGGGACAAGGAAACTGTCGGTTAGTGAGTAAAGTCGAACTACAGACAGCTTTCTTTGTCTAAAGTACAAATTGTCTATGCAGACAATATGTTTCTATAATTGTACTATCTCCAATAACCATTTATACAATTCAAATTAATTATTGTACCGTCATCACCAGGTTTTTCTTCTATACTTGTATCTGTTGCTATAAAATCGCCATTTCTTGTGTTTAAATCCCTGGTTTGATAGTATGTTCCATCATAACTTCTAACGGTAAAAATTACATTCGAATAATTTACCGTCGCTTCGTACCAGCCAGTTCCCAAGTGATTCATTATCTCGCCTGGAAATTCAGCATTTGTCTCTCCATAATCCCATGAGTATACGTAAACTAAATCTGGCTCAGAAAGTTCTTCTACGTCTCCAGGATAAAAATAAACGGTATACGAGTTTTGATAGTTATCTTGTGAACTATTTTGTGAATTTGACTGCGTATTTCCGGAGGATGTATTCCCTTCGTACATCTCGATACAACCGGCTTCTTCATAAAAATCACCGCAACTAAACATTGTGAATATTGTTATTAAAAAAATTGCTAATCTTTTCATATTTTCATTCTCCTCTAACTTTAGAAACTGCAACCGAATGCGATTTCTAGTTTTCTGTCCTCACCGTTGAATCCGCCGGTAGAAGAAATGCGCGGAGTAAATGACTTGTTACCCGTGATTTTTGTATAAATACTTTTAGTCTTTCCGGTAATTATGAACGGCCATGATGACATGGCTACTAAAGGAAGACCGACAGCAAGGAGCGTTGGTAAACCTATACAAAGAAGAATAAATCCTTCAAACCAGTAAGGGGAATCATAATCATCATAGTGACTGTTATATTCTTCATAGTCATAACACCAGCCCCCAACACCTGTCATTATTATTCCGGCAAGTGTACAAACTCCGCCGACAGTTGCCATTGCAATTCCGGCACCGAGATATTTTTTGTACATATTATGAACACTGAAAGTGTCCTGAGGGTCTATTCCCCATTTTTGTTGAAAGAATTTCTCAAGGAATTTCTTATCTGAATATGACAAGGTTGTATCTCTGTATTCTTTAGAAACCGAAAAATCTATTGTCGATGATTGATTTGTTTGATTATCTGAATTACTTGCATAATTTTGACTGTCCGGTGTGTCAGAAGATGAAAGTCTTCTTGCAATATCTTCTACTGCAGTCAATAATTCTTCTTGTTTTTTTATAAAATCTCTTTCTGCAAATTCTGCAATACCTGTTTTTACGTTGATACCGCGAATGTTTACTACAATTTGATTTGGTAAAGCTGTAATTATCCCGATTACAACGACTTCTGCACCGGCGAGTTTACCGATTTCCATCGCACTTGATTCGTCAAAGTCGGCACCGCTTTGAAATTGTAATTCTTTCATTGCTTTATCAAGCTGTGCACGTTCTACGACTTGATATGTTCTACCTTTTATCAAACCTGTTGTAAAATTGTCTAATGCAACTTCCGCATACAAACGATCAAAGTTTGCACCTTTTACCGTAAACGGTAATATCGCCACACGTTTTCCCTGTGTCATTTCGTTGGCTCTTATTCCGGACATTACGCCCAGTAACATTGTGATTAATACAATTAGTTTCTTTTTCATTATAATTTTTCTCCTTTATATATATGTTATGAGAGAGGGTAACTGTCCGGTCGTTTTATATTTGCCGTTATCTTGAACTTGTTTCAGAATTTGCAAAGAAAACCGGAGATTCCGAAACAAGTTCGGAATGACACTGATGTTTTCCCATCTTCTTTAAAAGCGATAACCGAATGCAATTTCTAATCGTTCATTTTTTCTGTCATAGCCGCCTGTAACGGAAGCACGTTGAGCAAATGATTTTTGCCCTGTGACTTTTGTGTAAACAACTTTAGTTTTATCTGCAATTATGAACGGCCATGATGACATCACCAACATAGGAAGTCCTACGGCGAAAATTACAGGAATTCCGACAATACCGGTAATAAATGCAGGAGCAGTATTAGAAGATACAGTATCCATTTGTTCTTCGTAGAATCTAAGTTCGTCTTCATTATGATTTCCATACCAATAGGCGTTACTATTTTTGATTCTATATATTTCGTCATCATATACATGCCATGCAGTCTGACAGTAATTGCCGTAACAAAAGCCGGCGATTGTCATTGCAAGTCCTGCTACCGTAATGATACTTCCCATTGTCGCCAGTGCAGCTCCGGCTCCAATATGCTTTTTATAAATATCATGAACTTTTTGAGTGTCTTTTGGGTCTATATTCCATTTTTGTTGAAAGAACTTCACAAGGAATTTTTTTTCTGACTGCGACAACGGAACATTGCCGTATTCTTCAGAAATTGAAAAATCTACAGTTGATGCGTTTTTCTTTTTGCGTTGTGCTAATTCTATTTCTCGTTCAAAATCTGCTAACTCAGCTTCAAGCTCATCAGCAAATTGCATTTCAAGTCGTTTAGGCGATTCTTTTTTACGTTGCTTCGCCAGTTCTTTCTCGCGTTGTTTGACAAGTTCGGCTTCACGTTGCTTTGCCAATTCCATTTCTCTCTGTTTAGCAAGTTCTAGTTCTTGTTGTCTGGCTAATTCGGCTTCACGTTGTTTTGCAAGCTCCATTTCTCGTTGTTTGGTAAGTTCAGCTTCACGAGCTTGATTACTCGATTCAACAGATGATGAAAGTATCTTTGCGATTTTCTCTACTGATGTCAGCAGTTCTTCTTGTTTTTTTATAAAATCTCTTTCGGCAAATTCCGCAATACCTGTTTTTACGTTGATACCGCGGATGTTTACTACAATCTGGTTTTTCAATGCGGTGATTATCCCGATTACAACAATTTCCGCACCGGCAAGTTTACCGATTTCCATTGCACTTGATTCATCAAAGTCAGCTCCGCTTTGAAATTTCAATTCTTTCATTGCTTTATCAAGCTGTGCACGTTCTACTACTTTATATGCTCTACCTTGTATTAATGCTGTTGTAAAATTGTCATGTGCTACCTCAGCATACAAACGATCAAAATTAAAATTACCTTTTACTGTAAACGGCAATATCGCTACTCGTTTTCCTTCACTTGCAGAGTCGTTAGCAACAATATTGAAAACCACTCCAATCAACACAGTGATTAGTAGAATCAATTTGTTTTTCATGATTAAGTTTCTCCTTGCTTAAAATGTGAGAATGTTGTAAAAAAAAAAAAAAAAATGTCAACTTCTTAATAAGAAATTAGGAGGCTTCCGCTATGAAGAAGCGTATTTTTGTATTTTCAATGATTTTTGCGGCAATAATTCACGCCCGGGCGGCGAATTACCCCGACTGGCTCAAAAAACCGCCGGTTTCGCAATATAAAATTTATGCGTCCGGTATCGCCGGGAAGCGTAACGCCGCGGCGAATTTGGCAAGGGCTGAGCTGTCTCGTGTGGTTACCGTGCGTATTTTGAACTGCATGGAAGAAATGGAACGGGAACTTACCGGCTCGGTCGACGGCGAATATGACGGCGACATGGTCAAGGCGATGTCGAAACATGTTTCGTCTACCGTGCTGAAACATTCTAAGGTCGAAGATGTTTTTCAGGACAGGGGAAACTTCTATGTGCTCGTTTCTATCGATTTGGCTGATTTGCAAAGTTTCGGCGGGCAAAATCTTAATAAGGCAGTAGCGAAAATCAACACATCGCCGGTTTCGCCGGTAAAAGAAAAGGGCGTAGTGACAGATATTCAGTCTCATGAACGCCCGGCGGAAGTTCAGGTGTCGGAAAGTAAACCTTATTGGCTTACGAAATTCCCGGCTGTAGACGGTTATTATACAGGTATCGGTGAAGGTTCTACTTTGCAAACAGCACAATCTCAGGCTATTTCAATGATTGCTTCTCAGATTAATGTGAAAATAAAAAGTGAAAATACCAGCCTACTTGAAGATATTAACGGAAAATCTACAGACGCATTTTCTGAAGTAATAGAATTGTCTTTGATGAATGAACTGGATGATTTGGAATTTATGGGGGCGTACAAGTCGCCGGACGATGTTTATTCCGTGTATTATCGGCTGAATATTGCTCAATATCGTGCTAAACAGAATGAAAAAAAGCAAACAGCCGTAAAGAAAGCTCTCAATTTTTATCGGGAATCTAAGTCGGCTAGAGATGCGGCTTTGCAATTAAAATATTTGCTATCGGCGTATAAAGAAATTCTTTTGTATGTAAATGAAGATTTGACTGCTCAAATCGACGGGAAAAATGTTGCATTACAGACTGTTCTTTTTGCAGAAATTCAAAATTATATCGGCAATATAAGAATCGAAGCTGTTTCTTTACCAGCTAAAAGTTCGACACTTGACGAAAGTTTAAAGACCGCCGTGTTGAAAGTTTTTTACGGTAACGCCGGCAGTCCGTTGAAGTCATTTCCGATGAAAATCGCTAATAAAGATAATCGCCTCAAGATAAAAGGACAGAATTTGACTGATAACAGCGGAAATATTACGTATTCAATCAAACATTTCGGTGCTTCCGGTGTGAAAAGTTTTTCCGTAACGCCAGATTTGACTTCATTTTTAAGCAATTATGAAGAAAACGGTTTTTTAATGTCGCAACTTTCATCTTTTGCCTTGCCGGAATTTTCTGTCCGATTGGAAACTACACGGCCGGCTTTTGCTGTCCGTTTGGTACTTTCAGAAGATTTGAAACAGAAGATTTCCATTAAAAAGCAAATCCAAACGGGTATCAAAGACTTTTTGGAAAATGAATTCAACGCCGCCGTTGCAGAAAACGGAGCTGATTATACAGCAAAATTTTATATCGAATCAGAAAACTTAACGTCGGATTATTCCGGACAATATTTTGTCAAACTGTCTTTATCCGGCGAGGGAGTCAATTCTAAAGACGGCAGCGAAATATTTTCATTTACGCTTCCTCCGGTAAAAGGCGGCGGAACAAGTGAGTCTGTAGCGTTACAAAAAGCAGTTGAAAATTTAATGAAAGAGCTTGCGAAGGTTGAAATAGACTAAGCCAGACTTGCAAAAAAAGGAGCGAGAAACTTTCCTGTCGAAAGTTTTCTTCGCTCCTTTTTTGTGGTGGTTAAAGTTTCTCTATTTCCTCGGGTGACAAGCCGGTACTGTTTATTATCAGATTGATTTCAATACCTGCAGATTTAAGGACTTTCGCAGTTTCAACAGCTTTTTGATGTGCACCTTGAGTAATACCGATTGAAATACCTTCTTCACGGGCTTCATTTTTCGCTTCTGCAATTCTTGTTGTATATGTCATATATTTACGTCTCGCTTCTCTGTTTTCTTTCAATTCGTTAATTGAATTATCTATCTTTTCTGTTAATGTAGAATCTGCCGTTCCACGTCGAATATAATCATAGAATAACTTCAATTCCGGGTCAAGCAAAGACAAATCTTCTGCCGCTGTGTTTAGAAAAATTTTATAAGTTCCGTCGTTTAATAGTAATGGCGGATTGCACGTAAGACAAACATTTTCA
>JAGANG010000081.1 GCA_017624275.1 Spirochaetales bacterium
CCTTCCAGATGTCAATCATGGTTTTGTTGAAAGCCATGACATATTTTTCACGCTCTTGCTGAGCATCGAATTGTGTGCGCTCTGCCATAGTTATATAAATGGTGGGATGAAATGTTTTCTAAGATTTCATTTTTTTGTCGTTCAAAAGTTTCTAAAATTAATTCTACACTTATCATAATAATATTATAGTATTAAGTGTCACTAAAAACAAGTTTTAAGTAATACTTAACACCTTTATTAAATACTACTTAAATGATTTGCGTTTTTTGTTTGCGGAATTGTCATCTTATCGCAAACATTCGTAATCTGAATAATCCACGATTCCTTTTATGTGGGATAAGGCACCGGCAACTAATTCTTTTACCATAAGGCATTCAACAGCCGGTAAATTGATATTTGTGCCTGCCACAATTCCAAAAGGAGCAGATGTTTCAAATCCTCGTGAATTATAATTTTGCGGATTGCCTTCTACTATTACCGCCTCATAGCCTAATGATTTTGCTTTTTCAAAACCGGCTTCTATTAAATCTTTGGAAATGTGTTGTCTTTGCAATTCTGTTTTTACAGCAACCGGTGAAAGTAATAATAATTGATTTTCATATTTGCCTTCCAAATGAAAACGAGAAAACATTGCATAACCAATTACAGAATTTTCTTCGTCCATCATTACCAGTTCCAATTCCGGTAAATAAAATCGTTTGCTTCGGATTTCTTCCACAAGTGAACGAACTAATTTCCCGGATTCTATTCCCTCTGAGTCGGTAAAAACTTTTTCTACTAAATCTAAAGATTCAGATAAATAACCTTGCGATGCTGTTTTGATTGTTCTTGTCATTTCTGTTTCTTCTTTTATATATGCATCTAAATTGTCAGTTGCAGGGCGTATGTTTGTTCCGATTTCTTGTAAGTTTTTGTTCATTGTTAGTACTCCGATGAGTTAAGATATTCTTTAACGCTCGTAAACGTATTTTGGAAATTGCATTTTTATATTTTTCCAAATCTTTTTTATTAAAAGGTTTTCCGTGAGCCGGATAAATTATGTCGGCATTTTCTGATAGCAATATTTCCCATGATTGTTCATACTGTTTTGTATTTTCAATCCAGATAATCAATCTTTTTACACTGGGAAAACCGTTCATTGCAACATCACCGCAAAAAATTATGTTGTCTTTTTTTAGTGATATTGAGTCTTTTGTGTGTCCCGGCGTGAATAAAATTTTTCCTTGCAATAAATCTTCGAGAGATTTTTTGTTTTCATCATTTATTGTTATGAATCTGTCATTAAATTTATCTTCAATGGGAGGAAATCGATGTTCTGCTTTTCCGAAAAGTCCCATAAGACGGCAAAAAATCAACGCAAGTAGCGTACTGCATCCTCCGTCAAATGAATTTTGCCCTCGTTTTAAAGTTGAAATTGCTTCCTTACTGACAATTACTTTTAATTCTTGATTTTTATAAAGCAATTCATTCAAAAATCCTGCGTGGTCATCGTGAGCGTGTGTCAAAAAAACATACTTAATATCACAAATGTTAATTCTGCGTTTTTTAAGTTTTTTTTCTACCGCCGGCAAACTATGTTCATAACCGGTATCAATCATAATGTAGCCGGAAGGAGTATGATAAACATAAGTATTCATAATTCTGTTTCCGACGTTGATAATTTTGTTCACTATTTTTTCTGTTTTAATTGTTCTTGTCATTTTAGTTTCTTCTTTTTAGATTCATTACAATCATTGGGGAAAATAACGCAGATAATACTACAAGTAACCATGTATTTCCTGTCAAAATATTATAAGACTGCAATAATCCTGAAAAACCGACTCCGGCGTTTATATACGCAATTAAATCAAACAGGTTCGTCAGTATAAACCACATCACACCAAAGAAAATATAATTTCTTTTTGTACAATTTTTGATTTTAGGTATTAACAGATAGGCAACAACAAAAATACAAAAGCTCAATATTATACCGCTTAAAGGAAGTGCTAAATTCCCCAATTTAACAAGCACATATTCTCGAAGTCCACCGTTTAATATTGCAATTGGAATTATAAGTATCCAAATCAAAATTGCTTGCAGGTATTTTTTCATATTAGATTCCTCAGTGATTATTTGTATTGTTTATCGATACTTGCAATTACCCCAATCACATTTTTCCATTGTTTTTTATTGAGGAAATCACATTTTTCTATGCTGTTTTCCTTAATTATAGTTTTTCAATTTTCTCATACATATATCGTTTAAGTAGAAATGTACAAAAATATGGAAATGTATAGAACGTTCCGTTAAAACCGACATTTTTATCACAAAGTTTTATTCCGTAATGAATATCAGAATATTTATCTTTTCCTATAAGATTTTTAAGAGATGCGGTAGGATTATCCGTTGCTTTAACTTCTACCGGAACCAAAGAATTTGCATCACGTATGAAGAAATCCATTTCAACTGTAGATTTTTCATTTTTATAATAGAATAGTTCATATCCCTGCTTTACAAGTATATCACCTACAATGTTTTCAAAAATTGCCCCCTTATATGTGTTGAAATTTTTATTATGTCGCAAATCTATTTGAGCTTCTTCATCAAGAGAAGCAATTAAAAGTCCCGTATCACGATAATAGATTTTATATTCAGTCGGCTTGTAGTTTCCTTTTAACGGAAGTTCCGGTTGTTCCAAATTGTAGCAAACATTTATTATTCCGGCATCTTTTAACCAATCAATAGTCCCGATATATTCCCTGTTTCTTGCACCGGACGCAACTTTTGTAATTTGATAGCGTTTATTTTCTTTTGCAAGAAAAACCGGAATGTGAAAATAAACATTTTTGAGTTTTGATTTTTCTAATCCTTTTGCATATTTTAAAATATCTTCTTCATAGGCTTTTAGAATTTGTCGTTGTTCTTGAAATATTCCGGAAAAATTATTTTGTTCAATAAACAGATTTACAACTTTCGGCATTCCGCCTGTAATAATGTATTCTCTGAAACAATTCATCCAAATATCAAATTCATTTTCAGAAAATGGCTCAATATTTTTTATATGTTCATAAATTCCATCAATTTGACTTTGAGAATAACCTTTTGCCCAAAGAAATTCTTCAAAATCTAAAGAATGCATTTCATAATCTATTTTATAACCGACACTGACAGAAGTTATCTCTTCATAATTAATTCCCAAAAGAGAACCGGAACAAATCACATCATACCGACCGTCCAGTTTAAAAAACTTGAGACAAGTAGCACAATCCGGACAGACTTGCATTTCATCAAAAAGAATAAGTGTTTCATTCGGAACAAATTTAAATTCGGGATTTATAAGAGAAATTTCTTTTATTACATTCTCCGGGGAATAACCGGATAAAAATATTTTTTTATATTGTGGGTCTGTAATAAAATTTATTTCTACAAAATATTTGTAAGTTTTGGCAAAATGTTCAATTGAAGATGTTTTACCAATCTGACGAGCCCCTTTTATTATCAGCGGCATTCTGTCTGGATTTTTTTTCCAATCTAAAAGGTATGAATCGATTTTTCGTTTAAGTTTGTATTCCATGTTTTCATAATAATATTAATTATCACATTTTTCCATTGTTTTTTATTGAAAAAATCACATTTTTCCATAAATACGACAGTTTCAATCTTTCATAAAAAGGTCTATTTTTGATAATATTTCTCTGTCTGTCTGATATGAAAAATCATTTGCATTAATACGCAATATATTACCGGGGATTTTTTCACTTCTTGATTTTTCTATATAATCCTTGAAGTCATCATAAATATCAAATGTTGTACTTAAATGTACCGGATGTCTATTTTCATTATGCATTCGATTCAAATATCTTTTGTGTAAAATCTCAACATCTCCATAAAGAACCAATGTAAGAACATCATAATTATTATTTGATGCTGTTTTATGCAATTTTTCCAATTCGTCCGTGTGAAAATTCGATTCTAAAATCAGATTCTTACTTAATTTTCCGAACTGTGAAAATATATGACACATCAATTCTGCCGTTGCATTAGATAATTTCTTGTTTTCCTGTCTATTTGAAAATCCAACTGTATCTCCCAATACCTCTTTGATAGAATCTTTAAAGAAAACATTTGTTTTATATCTTTCAGATAAAATATTGGCAAACATAGATTTCCCTGTCGCTAAATCCCCGGTAACCAATAAAAGTTTTCTCATAAAACACCTTTCTTTAAATTTTTCTAAACTTCTCTAAATGAAATACTTGTTGTTCATCAATGACATCAATATCATTTTTATATGTATATCCGAGCTTTTTATAAAAATCACACGCCGTAATCGAAGCCGGAACTTCTATACGCTTTGCTCTCAAAAAATATTCATCATTTTCCAATGTTTCAATTATTTTTCTACCCACTCCCTTCCCCTGGTATTTCGGCAAGACAAATATGGTAAACAAGCAACTTTCATCCTCTTTTTCACAATATGGTGCTATCGAACCGCAACCTATAATAAAATCATTATCGCAAATGACATAGAAATGCGACCATCCTGCTCTTTCTATTACTCCGCTCGGAGTAAACATTTTTGCATGATTTTCTATATGCTCTACTGAATAATCTTTAATATTTGTTGTTCTTAAAGTCTTAATAATTAATTTTGATACATCGTCCGCATCACTCTTTTGAAATTTTCTTACACTATAAATGTCAGTCATATTATGACTCCTCTATTAATATTGTTCTTTTTATATACACATCCTACAAAGATTATACTTATAAAACTTCTTCTTCCTTTTTTTCCATAAATACGACGGTTTCTTGCATGATGTAAATTCTAGTCGTATCTGATTCCGAAATAATCCAAGGTTGCTTTCATCTGATCTTGTCCCGTAAGACAAGTATCTCTTAAATATTTTCGTTCGATTTCCTTCAAGCCTTCTACTTTTGCCAGATTCAACTTAATTGAAGTTTCTTGAGTTCTTATTTCACTTACCAGGTCGCCAAAATCACTTTTTGATAACGGCATCATTACCCCTGACACTTCAAGCTCTGCCGGCGTTGTC
>JAGANG010000082.1 GCA_017624275.1 Spirochaetales bacterium
TATGTAATATATATGTCCGGTGATCATAACGAGGGTGTCCACCTGTTCCCATTTCGAACACAGAAGTTAAGCCCCTTAGTGCCGATGGTACTGTTTCTTTCGGGAGATGGGAGAGTAGGAAGTTGCCGGGCTTTTTTTATCTCCTCACACATTTACTTATATTCATAATCGCTATATTTACCAATGCCATCCTGAAATTATTACTCTTATATATTCCAGCTGTTAATTCTTTTTTACCAGAAATAAAATTAATTGATTTTATTGTGTCTTTTTGTTCTGAATAAGGATAAAGCTACAGCTGTATATAGAAATTATAAATTTTTTTATGAAGAATTGAATAAACGAAGTGATTTAAAACCGTTTGAATTTATAGAACTAGGACTTTCAAAATTTAAAGAAATTCTTAAGACTTGTTCTATGAAAATTTCACAGGAACAAATCATAAATAATGAGCAGTGGAATAAGGATTCTATTGAAAAACGAGCAAATTGGATTATAAATTTTATATTGAATGAAATATTGCCTATTCCCAAAGAAATATTTGATTCTAATTTTGCTTTTGCAAGATCTGGCTGGCAAAATAAAACGTCTTTTGCAAAAGCGAGACTTATTGGTAAACAGATTAATTATATAGATGATAAAAATATTATTGTTACGGTTGTTAGTGATAAGGAAGTTGAATTTGAAGGGAAAATATGGAAATTATCTCCTTTGACAAGAGAAATAAAGAAACGAAGAGGAGAGTGCAATGATTCTGGAACATATCAAGGATCAAAATTTTGGGAATATAACGGAATCAGCGTTTGGGATATGTGTTTAAAATAAAGAAAATCTTTTTAATTTTATCAACTATTTGTTTTTTTTCTTAATCCTTAAAAAAGCATTGTCATAACACGCTTTTTTTTATAAAACAAAATGACTCTTAAATTTTTCTACATATTAAGAAAAAAAACTTCAAAAGGTTTTCACTTTATGGACATAGATTCAGAAAAGAAAATTAATTGGATTTCAATATTAAATTATTTCATATTTTCTTTTATTGGTTGTATTGCAACTATTTATTGTGTTGTAATTAAGTGCAATATTGTTGTTGCTTCCAGTATCGTTGCTATTATTTTGTCAGTTTTGGCGATTACTTTGCAAGATGAACGTCGTTTTTCATTGGCCGGTTTTGCCGGTTCTTTTGCAGGGATGACAGCTCCGTTTTTAATCTCGGGAATATCAAATAATTATGGAATTCATTTTTTTATAGCTTCACTTTTACTTTCGTTGACAGTGGCATTTTTATATTCATTCAGCGAGATAGTCAGTGTTTATTATCCGAAAGTATTCTTTGATGGCTTTGGTGGGCGATTGGGTTTTATCGCATTTTTGTCAGTTTTAGTTTACTTGTTATTATTTCGCCATTCACCTGATGTAAGATTGTTTAAGTTCAATGATATATCATTAATTTCTTCACCGTTAAAAATTATTCCGATTTTGATAGCATCGTCTGGCGGTGCGATGGTATCAATGGAAGTAAAGCAGGCGATGTCATCATTAAATGAAAACTATAAAGTATTATCTGTTGCATTAACCGGTATTATCGGGGGAATTTTGATTGAACGAATTCCGTGTTTAGGTCATCATTTGGCGTGTGCTTGGTATGCCGGAGCATTTGTAGGAATGAGTTCTTATTTTATATTGATGTTTAAGCGACATTTCTTTTTTGCGGGGCTTTTTTGCGGAATCCTTTATGTAATCGGAGAGCCGTTATTTGTCGGTGTTGGCGGTAAGTTGGGCTTTATATCATTTTTAAGTGTAATGTTGATGTCAGGAATTAATGCTTTGATTTCTCATATAAAACAACATCGTGCAACTGTTGATATTGAACAACTTTCTACCGGTGATATTTCTAATATGAGTGTTAATGATGATTTTGCACAAAAATTGGTTGAATCATTAATGCAGGCAAAGGAAAACGGGATAGATAATATTCCACTTGAAAATATGGAAATAGGTAATTTTGTTATCGGAGAAAAAGAAGAATATACAGCTGCAGATGTAATTGAAGAAGAAAACAATAATCAATCCGGTTATGAAAATCTTGATGAAATTGAAAAAAGTTGTGCTGACTTTTTGAATGAATCCGGTGCAATACGATGGTTTTATGTACAAGAAATGATGGGATATTTTGCAATTACAGCAAATAAAAACATATCACCTGAAACTTTAGGAAATTTCAATTTTCCGAATACTACAAGTTTAGTTGCCAAATTATTGAAAGAAAAAAGAGTAGTCGGTTTTACTAAAAATGGAATAAAACAAAGTTTCTTTGAATCAAGAATATCCGAAGCAGACAGACAGAAATGCTCGTATTTAGCGTTGCTTCCTAAAATTTGGGATGACGAACTTAAAGGTGTTTTTTTTGTTTTTTACGAAAAAGAAGATGCGGAAAGCCTAAAGGAACAAATCGGATTATTAAAACAATATTATCAATATTCATATTTACATAAGTAGGAGTAAAATTATGAGAAAAGTATTTGTTGTATTTGCAATGCTATTGCCGTTTTTTTTGAATGCACAAACGGATGTTGTTTCTATGATACGAGAAGGTAAATTAAAAGAAGCATGGAATTATTTGCATTCTGAAGTGAAAGGCGGCAATCTGTCATTTGAAACTTTGGAGATGTTTGGAAACGTGACGTTTGAGATTACTGAAAACAATTACAGTAAAAAGGATATTACAGAATATATTAATCAAACAATGCCTATACTGGAAAAAAATGCATTTCAACAAACTTTCACTAAAGTGCAACAGGCAAGAATTTTTCACAAATACAATACTTTGTTTGCTAAAAAGGCACAGATTCAAGGTGCAACAGCAGCATTAAAAGTTTTGCCACAAGTATTTGATAATGCAGATCGCTGTATTGCGTTAGATCCGGATTTTGCAGAACCGTATTTTGTGAAAGCGTCTGTAGATGATGAAGTGCCGGCATTTCTCGGTGATGTTGCAAAACGCGGTGAAAATCCAAAATATCGCATGGGAATTAATATAGAATTGGCACTTGAAAGAGATCCGGAAAATATTTATTTTTTAGCACAATCGGCAGCTGCTTTAGTAAAACGCAATTGGTCAGTAGAAATGCGAGAAAAAAATGCCGGTAATGCGACTCAAAAGAATAGAATTTTATTACTTTCTGATAAAGAAGAAGCTAAAAAACTTTTAGTTCGAGCCGTTTCTGCTTATACTTCAAAAGTCAATCCTACACCGATTGAAAAAGCAAAATACGAGCAAGCTTTGAAATTACAAGCAAAGCTACGTTAAATTAACAGGAGTTAAAAAAATGAAAAAGAATAATTTTATTATGGCAATATGTTTTTTATTAGCTTTTTTGCCTACAAATATTTTTTCACAAGAAATGATTTCATTATCACAAATGGGGAATGACAAATGGTATTCTAACGGTGTTTTTTATGAGCTTTTTGTTCGTTCTTTTAAAGATTCCAACGGAGATCGCTACGGAGATTTTAACGGGGTCACATCTAAGCTTGATTATTTGAAAGATTTAGGAATTACAGCAATTTGGTTAATGCCTATTCATGATTCTGAAGAACACACAAACAATTATGACCCGGTAGATTTAATGGCTGTAGATCCGACTTACGGAACAATGGAAGATTTCCAAAATTTATTGGATGAAGCTCATAAGCGTGGAATCAGAATAATTTTAGATTTAGTATTAAATCACACATCATCAAAACATCCGTTCTTTATTGATGCAAGTAAAAATAAAAATTCACCATACAGAGATTGGTATATTTTTCAAGATGAAAAACCGGAAGGTTCATGGGGAAAATATTGGCAAAAATGTGAAACCGGTTGGTATTACGCATATTTCGCATCTTCAAAACCAGATATGAATTTCCGCAATCCGAAAGTTCTTGATTATTACAAACAAGTTGTGAAATTTTGGCTTGATAAAGGTGTAGACGGATTTAGATACGATGCTGTTACAATGCTTGTAGAAAACGGAGACGGTAATTATAAACATCAGCCGGAATCTTTTGCGGTTTTTAGAGAGTTGCGTGCTTTTATGGATGAAAATTATCCGGACAGAGATGTTTTTACTGTAGCCGAAGCTGAACCGGAGTATACTCAATATTTAGGAAACGGAACTGATACATTTCATGCGGTGTTCAATTTTAAATATAACAACACAATTATTCGTACTGTAAAAAATGGCAAACCTTATACTAATAAAGGTGTCAGCATGATTGAAACAATTGCTAAAAGTTATGCTAAAGAATTGAAAGATAAAATCGGCGGTTTTTATGGAACGTTGCTTTCGAGCCATGATTCTTACGGCGGAAACAGACCTTTTCAACAATTGGGCGGAGACGTGGGAAAAACTAAACTTGTCGGAGCTATTTACCTGACATTGCCGGGAATTCCGTTTGTTTACTACGGTGAAGAAATAGGAATGAATACTTATACTGTTTCTAAATATGACCGTTGGCTTAGAACTTGTATGACATGGGAAGGCAACGACGTAAAAAATAACGGTTTCGGAACAGCAGATAGATTATGGAATCATTTAAACGCCGGCAATGCTGCGGAAAATGATAAGTTCAATGTTGCAGCCGAAGAGAAAGACCCGAATTCAATTTTGAACCAATACAAAGCAGTGATTAAAGCAAGAAATGAGAATTCTGCATTACGTTTCGGAGATTTTTTAACACTTAAAACGAATAATGAATCTGTTGTTGCGTACCTTAGAAAAAGTGCAGATAATGAAGTTATAGTCGTTCACAACTTCGCTGATAAACCGGTAAATGTTGCTGTAACATTAGCAGGGAATTCAGAAGTATCAAAAGATGTGCAAGATTTACTTGGTTCTGCAATAAAAATAAAGGCGAGCAAGAAAGATGTGAAGCTGACAAAAATGGCAGCTTATCAAAGTGTAATAATAAAAATAAAATAATATTTCTGATAATCGGGAGTTTTCATTGCTCCCGATTTTTATTTGACAAACACTATCTTAATAGAGTAGTTTCCATTTCGTGATGAAGCTATTTAATAATTTTAAAATATACACAATATTAATACTGATATTTGCTGTCAGTACTCCGCTATTTTCTTTTAATGAGAAATTTAGCTATAGCAAAGGGCCTTTATACGGGAAAAATATTTACGTACCTTTTCTGATTCATCAACATTTACCGGGAACGGAAGCGGTTGTAAAAAAGCCGGGGACTTTAACTTTATACAACACAATGTATTATTCTCAAGCATTTTCGGTTTATGCATTAAAAAAAGATGAATACGGAAAAATCTATCCGGCGGAACGAGTCGTAGATTTTGAAAGTTTTGTTTTTGAAAGCGGGCTTTCTTATGCGATTAATAAAAATTGGGAAATCGGCGGAATGTGGAGAATTATCAGTTATTACGGCGGTTTTTTGGATGCATTTACGGAGAATTTTCACAATTTATTTGGATTTCCCAATGCCGGTCGTGAACTTGTTCCTCAATATGAAGTAGTAATTGATTTTCGAACGAATAACGGAATGGATATTACTTTAAATCATGCGACAGTAGGATTCGGAGATATTGATTTGTGGGGAAAATATAATTTTTTTAGAAATCGATATGTCGATTCGGCATTTCAATTCGGAGTTAAAATTCCTACCGGGAATTTACAACAAGTTACTGGATCGGAAGCTCCTGATTTTACAGCCGGTTTATTACTTGATGTTTATCCGATAAAATATTTGTCGTTATTTTTTCAAGCAGGAATTGTAGTGCCTTTGAACTCTATAGTACCGGCACAATATAAGCCTTATCCGATGTTTAACGGATTGTTTGCAATAGAAATTTCACCGGTTCGTTTCTTTTCTATTGTAGCTCAAATGAATTTCAGAACTTCACCAGTGACAGGCGACAATTTGATTATGAATAATTTGGGATTAATTGCAGATAAAGTCGGTTCGGTACAAACCAATCTGTTGGTCGGTGTAGTATTTCAATATAAACAGTGGCGTTTCCAAATTTATTTTGAAGAAGATACTTTTACAAACAGCGGAGTGGATTATACAGCGTGTGCTTCCGTATCAACAAAAATTAAAACATTTTAAATTGGTGGAAAAATGAATACAAATAACTTTAACAAATGGGTTACGGTATGGGGAAATGCCATGTCGATAACCGACCGCAGACCAGAAAATTATGCACGCAATCTTACATTGCGTTACCCGATATTCAATGTATTTAACGGCAAAGCAATTCGTATTACATTAGATAATTTTACCGGAACGGAAGCGGTTACAATTGCAAAAGTTGTTATTGCGAAAATGCAGGGGAATATTGATGATAAAACGAAGTTTCCCGGCGATAAAATAAAACATGAAACTTTGACGCCTGTAACTTTTGCCGGTAAAAAATCGGTTAGATTGGAACCGGGAGCAGAAGTTGTCAGCGATGAAATAAAAATAGACGTATATCAACACGAATGGCTTGCTGTCAGTTTATATTTAGAAGATTTTACTCAAATGAGAAGTTCCGTCATTATTACCGGAGCTCTTTCCGGCGGATATTATTCTGTGGGAGATTGTACCGAAAGCCTTTCATTACCGATGAAACTTACACGCTCAACAAATTGTTACTACTTTTTATCCGGTTTGGATGTTTTAACAGAAGAAAAAAATCATGCTCTTGTATGTTACGGAGATTCTATCACGGCACAAGCTTGGCCGGATGAATTAACATTGCGTCTTGTAAATGAGGGAATAAAAAATGTCGCAGTTGTACGCAAAGCAACGAGCGGTTCACGAATACTCAGAGAATACGACAACATTACTTATGAATCATACGGAGTAAAAGGTTTGACTCGATTCGCAAGAGAAATAAAAGTTGCCGGTGTAAAAAACGTGATATTTCAGCATGGAATAAATGATATTATTCATCCGGTAGGCGAAGAGATAAATCCGTTTAGACCATGGAGTGATTTACCGTCAACCGAAGAGCTTATTAACGGGCTTTCTTATTATGCAGATACGGCTCATGAAGCAGGCTTGAAAATCTGGGGCGGAACATTATTACCGATTTACGGATGGAGAACTTATGCAGCGTTCAGAGAAGAAATGCGTAAGCAAATCAATGCATGGATAAAAACAACGGATAAAATTGACGGATGCATAGATTTTGATAACGCAGTTTGTGATAAAAATATGCCTGAAAGATTTGCTGACGGATTTGACAGCGGCGATCATCTTCATCCCAGTATTACGGCATATAAGGCAATGGCGGAAATTATTCCGGAAGAATTATTAAAATAAAACTTTTATAAAAAGGGGGAATTTAGATGAATTTTGCAGCAATACGCCACAAAGCAACAGATGTAGAATGCTATGCGAGAAATAACGATGAATTGGTGATTCAATTATTTACCGGATATGACATAGACAAAGTATTTTTGATTTCCGGAGATCCGTTTGAGTTCGGAATACTCGGCGGCAGTCATAAATGGCAAGGAAAGCGGACTGAAATAACAGAAAAACGCCGATTGAAAAATCATTTGCTTTGGCGAATTGTAGTTTCACCCAAATTTAAACGTTGCAGATATTATTTTGAAATTCATAGCGGTGATGAAGTTTGTTTTATGCTGGAAGACGGATTTTATAAATCTATAGATGATTTACCCGGAATGCTCGAAGGTTTTACTTTCCCGTGGATGAATTCCAGTGATATTTATCAGCCGCCGAAATGGGTACAAGATACAATTTGGTATCAGATTTTTCCGGACAGATTTTGCAGAGAACTTTCTGATGAAGATGTGAAAATAAAAAAGTTGCCGGAATGGCATGAAAATAAACCGGTAAAAAAAGAGATTATTTACGGCGGAAATCTTGCCGGAATTATCAGCCGCCTAGATTACCTTAAAGATTTGGGAATCAGCGGAATTTACCTTAATCCGATAAATCAATCTTGTACCAGTCACAAATACGACACTGTAGATTATCTTGAAATAGATTCGTTCTTAGGCGACAAAGAAACTATGAAAAAGCTTGTAAATGAAGCTCACAAACGTGGCATTCGTATAATGCTGGACGGAGTATTTAATCACAGCGGTTGGATTTTTCCGCAATGGAAAGATGTTGAAGAAAACGGCCCGCAATCTCCTTATTATTCTTGGTTTATGGTAAATGAATGGCCTTTTGATGAACCGGGTAATAATGCTCGTAACGGAAAATTTTATTCATTCGCATTTGTTGACGGAATGCCGAAACTCAATACAAACAATCAAGAAGTCATAGATTACCTTTTGGATGTTTGTGAAAAATGGGTGAAAGACTACGACATCGATGCATTGCGACTGGACGTTGCCAATGAGGTATCACATAATTTTTGTCGTCAGTTGCGACAGCGAATGTTGGCATTAAAAAAAGATTTTTACATCATAGGAGAAATCTGGCACGATTCAACGACATGGTTGCGTGGAGACGAATTTGACGCCGTAATGAATTATCCGTTGGCAAACAGTCTTACAAATTTTTGGCTTGATAAAAAACAAACAAAGGAAGATTTTGAATTTGCTATAAATCGTTGCTATTCCATGTATATGGAACAAGTTTCGCAAGTATTATTTAATTTACTCGATTCTCACGATACGATTCGACTGGTGACAAAGCTTGAAAATATAAATTGGTTTTATCAACAAATGGCGGTACTTTTTACAATGCCGGGCAGTACTTGTATTTACTATGGAACCGAAATAGCAATGGAAGGCGGATTTGATCCGGATTGTCGTCGTTGTATGCCGTGGAGTCAAATTGACAGCGGAAAATATGATGACAAAATTGCAAAAATAAAACAGCTTATTAAAATGAGAAATGAAAATGTCTTGTGTAAAGATTTGGAAATAAAATTTATTCAAGACGGAAAAAATAATCGATTTGTTCATTACCAAAAAGTCGGCAAAGACGGAATTCTTGACGTGCGGTTAAATTGTTCCGATGAAGTTGAATCATTGGCGATTAATGATGAAATTTTATTTTCTCATCTTTATGAAGACGGAAAACTCTTGCCGGGCGGAGTAATTATCAGTAGCGGGAAAAAATAAAATGATACGACTGACAAACCATGTACAAAATTTCACCTGCAAAATGTGTGGTAAATGTTGCAAGAATTCGTGGAAAATTGCATTAGACGGCGAGCGAGCGGAAGAATATAAAAAGATTGCAGAAAATGATGAATATTTTGCACAACATTATAAATACGGCGTAGATGATAACGGACAAACTTTTATTCATAATTGTGATTTATTATTATCCGATATGCGTTGTTATTTGCATGCAAAATACGGAGCCGAGTCGTTGTCATCGGTTTGTCTATCGTATCCGCGTTTTTTCTTGCGGACAAATCTTTTATTGGAAGTAGGAATGTCTTATTCTTGCCCGGAAGCTGTTAAACTTTTGGGAACCGGACTGACAATTTCAAATATTACGGATGATGAATATCAAAATCCGTTGCCGCAGCATCCTAAAAAGATTTTTTTAAACAGCAAATATTATCGTTTTGAACAGCAGGTCTTGAAAATATTAGCAAATGAAGATTTTGACTCTCGGATATTCTTACGATTACAAGAATGTCTTGAATCGGGTAAGGTTTGTTTCCCGGCGTTTGAGAAATTAACCGGAAAATTTTCTGGTGTGCAGTTTGACTTTATTAAATATGCAATAGGAAAAAATGTAGATATTCCGGCGATGGAAGAGCTTTCTAAAATTGAAAATAACGCAGATTCGCTGATTGCTGATAATAAAAGTATTTTTAAAGATTATTTTATGAACTTCTTTTTCATGAAGAGTTTTTATCCATACAGAGAATTGGAAGAAGATACACTTTTGATGGCGAAATTCGTTTTTTGTCTTATCAGATTTTGCATAGCTTTAGAATTGTACAAAGGCAAGCCGCAAAATGCAGAAACCGTACGTACGGCGATATGCTTTGCGGAAGAAAACTTTATGCATATAAATTCGAAAGCAATAAGTTTACTTAATTACCTTTGCGAATGGTATTAGTGAGTAGAGCGTAGTTTAGGAGGTATAAAAACTTTTTAATCAAAGTTTTGCGCCTCCTTTTTTGTTTTATTTTGATTTTTGTGTCAGACCTCGATTCTGTTTTTGCATAGACGTCTGGCACCTATGCAATTTTAATATATCTATGAGATGTAAGCAGTTGCAGTGTCTTTAGTGTGTTCTTTTTTACTTATATTTTACAAATATTCATATTTAAGATAAGTTTGCTTTATTTAGTAGATAAATATAACGAAAAAAGAGATGATACAAGCAGTAAGTATACCATTTCCTTTTTTAGGACAATATTTATTTAATGAGGAAAAAATATGAAAAAAACAGCAATTCTTATCAGTATGTTCTTTTTATTTTTAGGTTGTACCCAAAGTTCGAATATGTTTCTCGGAGTCGGGCAGGCATTAGATTCGGAACCTCCCAAAATAAATATTACATCACCGGAAAACGGTATTTATGTAAATAAGTCGAGTATAACGATAACCGGTAATTGTGTTGATAATGTAGGTGTTGCAAAAATCAAAGCTACAGCCGGAATAAGTGAAACAGCTTCGGTAGTAACTGAAGAAATAAAGTTGCCGTCCGTTCGTGAAAGCTCGTGGACAGTGACATTTGATGAAAATGACTTAGACAGAATATTAAATCTGTGGCGAAGCGGTCTAAAGGTGGCTTTTACTTTTACCTGTTATGATACAGCCGGTAATTCGGTTGTAGAACATTTGTTTTTATATGTGGATGTAGAACTTCCGACGGTAATTATCAACAGACCGGAAGTTCGTTTTACCGAGGATGAAAAAGTAAAATATGAAAAAGATGTGGCGAGCTTTAAAGCAGACTACGACATAAACAAGTTTGAAAAGGTAAACTGTTTTGTTAATAAAGAATTTACAATCAAAGGATATGTAGATGATGACTACAGCGTAAAGTCTACATATATAAATATTTACAATGCGACAAAGAAAAAACAGGTGGCTGTTACTCCTATAATTTTTAAAGACGGAACTTATATTGCCGGCAACGGAAACAGCGTCGGAGTAACGGGAAATTCTCAATCATGGGAATTTACTCTGGATTCAACGTTGTTTTGTCCGACAGAAGGTTGGCATGTACTTGAAGTGGTAACAGAAGACGAAGCCGGCAATGAAAAACGTCAGTTTGTGACTAAAGATTGGCTTTATATAAATCAGGCAGCAGATATTCCGAAAAATAATTTTACTTCATTTTCTCCCGATTTTAAACTCAACGCCGGCAATATGATAGCCGGAAACGGATTTGACGACGACGGAATGAGCGAAGTCTGGATAAAAATATGTCCGAAAGGCGAAGAAGATTCGAGTGTACCGTATATGGACTGGGTGGAAGAATTTAAGGAACGTTTCCCGGACAGTAATTTGGGAGAATCAGAAAATAAGAATTTATATGAAGCAGCAAATTATATAGTAAAAAAAAGTGCGGACTTTGCGGTCGGCGGCCAGTTAGGAAACTGGAGTTTAAATGTACCGTCTAAAGCCGGCGAGTATGTAATCTATGCAGTTCCGGTGGATATTTACGGAACGGCACCGCAAACACCGTATGAAGGAATTTATAAATCATCATTTTCCGTAGCCAGCGAAGAAGACCCTGTAGTGGGAATTGATTCACAATTCAGAGGAAGCACGATTGTAGAAAAAACAAAAATTACCGGATATTTTTATGACAACAACAAGGTTAAAACAATAGATGTTTCATTAAAATTTGACGCAGAAG
This sequence comes from Spirochaetales bacterium, assembly GCA_017624275.1. Lineage (GTDB taxonomy): Bacteria > Spirochaetota > GWE2-31-10 > GWE2-31-10 > GWE2-31-10 > RGIG8597. Next base: position 11,815 of record JAGANG010000082.1, read on the forward strand.
ACAAAGAAGAAAAAATAACACTTTATGATTTTTCAAAACCGGAAGATAAAAATGAAATTAAAGTATACAAGCGTGACAATACATTCCAACTCGTAACCGGATAGACGGTAATAAAAAACTTTTTTGAGTGGGAATTTGATACTCAAAGATTCAAAGCATTCAAAGTATTACAAATGACATTCTCGGCAGAGGATGATGACGGTAACTACGGAGAGGACGCCGTAATGATTTACGGAGACAGCGAACGTCCTGTCTTTGTGGGAGAAATCAGCCCGGCGAATAATTCCGATGTATCAGACACAAACGTATTCGAAGGGACAGTGTCGGATAATGTAGAAGTAGTGGAAGTAACAATAGAGGCATCCGGAAGTTGGGGAGAAAAAGTCTGGAAATGTACACTCGGAGATGCACAAAAAGATAAAAACGGAAAAAGTGAAAGAACTTTTAAATCCGATTCAATATTCCCTAATGATTTCGGCGGTTATATAGACAGTGAGTTTACCATTACGGCAAAGGATGCAGCGGGCAATGAAAGCAATCATATAATATTCCTGAAAGGAGATAAAAGTAAGCCGTCGGTATTATTTGTAGATGAGAGCGGAAATATAGAAAAGAGCGGGATTTATGTAACGGCGTCAAAATCTTTGAATATCCGCATAAAACCGGTAATGTTTGGGGACGGTTCATATAGAGAAGTCACCGGAGTAAATTACAGCGTAAACGGTAGCGAATTAAAAAAAATAACTTTAGGTGAATATTCAAATCAAGGTTACTATCCGGTACAGCTAAAAATATCAGATTTTGGGGAGATATCCGGAGATGTAACACTGCAAGTTACGGCAACGGATAAAGAAAACGGAGACGGACAGGGAACGATTTATTTCATTGTAGATAATGAAGCACCGAACGGCTTATCTATAACCAGCCCGTTGTTGAAAGATAAAGAATACATAAATACTCTGACAGATACAGCAGCAGATATAAAGGAAAACGATATATCATATTACCAAAACGGTAAAATGACATTAAAAGGCTCTGTTTCCGATAATTATAAAATCAGCAAGACAGTTTTAGATTTTTATAAGGCTACAGAAACTACAGCGATTTACTCAGTGGAATTGACAACCGATTTGTCCGTGTCAGAAACTGATGAGTGGATAGTCAATAAATCAGGTATTCCGGGAAATTTTACGTTAGACATTGACACAACAAAATTTGCTGACGGCAATTATATTTTAAAAACAACAGCTTATGACGCAGCCGGAAACAGCAAAATCTGGGGAGACGACGGGGCCGGCGATTATTATTTCAAAGTATTGCAAGATGCCGACAAGCCTAGACTTTCATTTAATTTTGACTTTGATCCAGAAGGTGTAGCTCAAACATTTCCGGGAACAATATTAAAAGGTGCCGTAGTAGATGATGACGCAGTAGCAGAAAACGGCGTTAAATATATTGTATGTTTCAAGGAACAGTTAGAAGATTCAGTTGTAAAAGAGAGATTTGCAAAGTCTCACGCAACAGTGAAAATAGTAGAGGGCATAAAAAGTTTTACAAGACAAGATTGGCAAATAGATGAATTTAAGAATGTGGGAACTTATTATTTATATCTACAGGCAAAGGATATAGGCGGAAAAGAGAGCGAGATATACAGTCGTACAATAAATGTAACATCAACCGAATCACCGTTTATAAAGTCTGTTACATCGGAAGCAGGTGACGGCGGAGAATTTAACGGATATTACAGCGGAAAAACTAAAATCATAGTAAATGCAAACGGCGGAGCGGTAGGATTAAAAAATATTGTATTTCGTATAACATCAAGTACAGTAATAGCGAGTGACGAAATAAAAGCAGATTATGAAGCGGCAGAAAACTTCAGTCTTTTGACGGTTAAAACTGAAGATTTGGGGAAATGGCATAAATATACATTCAGCAATACAGAGGAATCGAGCAAAGAAAATGTAGAACTTTTATTTGATTCGACATTATTTGCCGACGGAAAAACAGAAACAATCAATGTGGAAGTAAAATGTATTAATATAGAGGGTGCGACTTCTGTTGTCGTAAAAGACAAAGTAGCCATTGATAATGAAGGTCCGACATTAAAAATAGCTTCTCCGGTATCGAATGCTTCTGTAAATAAAATCTTTGAGATAAGCGGAAGCTGTAACGACCGAGGAGCCGGAGTAGAAGCTGTTTATGTAAGTTATCAAACGACACCTACAAAACCTACAAAACTTACGGATATTACAAGCAACTTGGCAGAAAGTGCAGTTCCGACACTCGGCAAATGGTATAAATTGGGAAGTGTAGAGGGAATCTCGTGGAACGGAGAGTTTAATTCTGAAATTATTAATTCCGGAATTTCGGCAACATCTTATACATTGACGGTAGCGGCGACGGATACATTAAATAACATCGGAGTTGTAACTTGCCCGATAACTATAAATCAAGACTTAGACCGCCCGATAGTAAGATTGCAAAATCTATCTTTATCCGGTGACGGTAACGGTACAATATGGCATAAATCGGCATTTATTTTCGGAACAATTTCTGACGATGACGGCGGCGAACAGAAAGTTTATATATCAGTCGACGGCGGAGCAAACTGGAGCAATAACTGTTACAGTAACGGTTCGTGGTCTTATGAGTTTGACAGTGACGGCGAGAAAAAACTTGCATTCAAAGTAGTTGACTCTAAAGGAACTACATTTATTTCAGCAGACAGCAGCGGCTTGACGGTACCGAAAATTGTAGATTCAACAGCAAGTAATCAAGCAGCGAGCAAGTTTACGATAAAAGTCGATACGGAATATCCGAGCATGACGGATGTTTACTTTAATGCAGAGCCGTCCGTAAATCAGCCGAGTGTTCCGTCAGATAAAAATGATATAGATTCGAGTGTATGGTCAAATAATTTTTCAGGAAAGACATTCGGCGGAACAGAAAAAATCATGTGGTTTTTAATCGGGGGTGAAGATGCCAACGGAATAGCCGACGGAAACTTAACATGTACATCTGCCAATACGACGGTAACAAAGGGAACTTCTAGAGTCGACGAAAATAACGGAACAGCTTTTTATTCATACAAAATAGATATTTCTAAGGAGACTCAGACGTTATTGACCTTTAAAGTAGAGGTAGAAGATAAGTCCGGTCTTATTTCACAAAAATCTTTTACCGTGAACGTGGACAATACTGCACCGACAGTGAATATAAACAGTCACAGTGACGGCAGCAATGTTTACGGAACAGATGCAAATACAATCAGGGGAACATCGGCGGATTCAAACAATGTAGAGAAAATAGAATATGCATTGACAAAAGATAACGCAGCACCTGCAAGCGGTTATATTGAAATTTCAAATCCGTTAAATTGGGAAATCAATTTTGAAGATAACAATAAGTTAAATGATAAAATAGCAACACTTTATTCCGTAAAAAATGAAGCGTTTAGCGAAGCACCGTATGACGTATATTTATGGTTAAAAGCAACGGATATCTACGGAAACGTAAGCGAGCCGAAAGCTTTGCATTTGCGAGTATTGGCAATGGGGGACAAACCGAAAGTTAATATTGACTATCCGTTGGCAGACTCTGTACTCGGCGGTAAAATCACGGTTTCCGGAACAACGGATATATTAACAAGCAGTGTAAAAGAAGTTTATATCCAGATAGATACAGACTATAAAAGTTCATTCAGTCCGGATGATTTTGCAGAATATACAACTGATTCTGCTACCGGTGTAAGAGGTATCAAAGTTACATCATCAAGTAAAACAAATTGGCGATTGAATATAAATGAAAATAAAGATTTAAACGGTATGATAGCAGTAAAAGCTATTGCCGTAAGCGAAACCGGCAAATATACGGAAAGTGAAATTGTCGCATTTACAATCGATAAAGACGTTCCGCAATTTACTGATACTAACCTTGTTCAATACCAAAACGGCAGTGTAATTAAGGAATTGAAATATACAGATGAAATGTGGGTTTCCGGAGATGGGTGGTATTTAGAAACATTATTCGAAGATGATAACGGAATAAAGGATAGCAGTATAAATATAAGCGATGGGTATCAAATCAGTGAGAAAAAAGCAATTTCAAACGGTCAGGGGGGGAATCGCGGATATGAAATAAAAGTTCCGTTAAATACGAACGGATTCGGAATTATAAAATTTACATTAACAGGTAAAGACTTATCTGAGAACGAACATGAGGGCGTGAAAGAATTTATTATTAACTATGACAATACGCCTCCGGAGTTCTCGGTAGAAAAATTATCAGCCGATTCAAACGACAGAACAAAGATTGAAAATTCCGTAGGAGTTTATACTTTAAGCGGCGACTTTGAAGAAGCAAGCAGCAGTAACTACAATCAAAGCGGTTTTGAACGAATTGCGATGTATTTTACCAGAACCGTAGACGGTACGACTTACGTAATAGATCCGATGTTACAAAAAGAAACCGGAACAGCGAATCGTGACGAAGCTTCAAGTTTCAGTAATGTTGACGGAATGTATTGGAATGAAGTTGAAGTATCATCAGTCAACGATACTGAGGTTACATTAGAGGCAGAGCCTAATAATGTTCACAACGGCGGTTTGTGTCGAATCAACGGTGCAATTTATAGAATAGAAGAAATTTCAGGGAACAAGGTGATTTTGAATAGTTCCGTTTCCCAAGCTGACAAAATCTATTTTGCCGTGGCACAAGTAATAGATAATACGATTATAGAAAGCGGAACAACGACATTCTATAGTGACAGTAATTATATAAATTATGATGACGGCGATAAAATGGTAGAAGGTGTAACCAGAGTGGGAACAACTTACAACTGGACTGCTTCAATCAACAGTGAAAATATATTTGACGGCGATGTGGATATTCATTTTATAGCATTCGACAAAGCCGGCAACTCAACGGAGAAAATCGTTTATGGTAAAGTAATAAATAATACGCCTCGTATCGCCGGAGTGTCATTCGGAACTGATGATAACGGTAACGAAGAAGTAGGAAATAGCGAATATATAAAGGTTTATGCAAACAGTTACGTTGCCGGCGACGGTGTAGAAGGACAGGAAAAAGGTGTTAGCGTAAACGGAAAGAACGGAACGCAGAAAGTAACAATGTTGAATCTACCGTTGGAAGGTAATACATCGTTGATGACAATCAAGGGCGATACGACGGTAAAAGCAAAAATTGTCGGCGGTAATACAAAATTACAATGGCAATGGAAAGTCGGAAACGGAGCTTGGTCTACTCCGGCAAAAGATTTGGTAAGCGGTTCGTCTTTCGGTGATGACATAAGAAGCGGTGAATTGTCAATGGAAATAGAAACAATAGATTTCTTAAAAAAAGGAGTCGGCAATATTGACAATACGACATTGAACATACGAATCGTAGACGGAACGGAAAACGGCAGTCAGGAAGCTGAAATATCTATAAAGGTAAATACAATCTTACAAGATACGCAAGCTCCGACAGTGACAATCAAGCCGTTCTACTGGAACAGCGAAAGCGACAATTCACTTTATCAAAACAGTCGTGCAAACGGTCATATAGAACTGGAAGATGATTTAACTCAAGCGATAACAGATAAATTGGGAACCGACCCGAAAGTTTCCGGAAAGATTACAATCAGCGGAACAGCAAGCGATAATGTATTGCTTAAAGCGTTGTATGTGAAAATTCCGAAGTTTAACGGCGGAAATGAATTTTTGGCGATTGAACGTAAGGGAACTATATGGGAAACTGCCGGTAATATGGCAAATGACGGCTGGGCGTGTGAAATCTCGGATGAAGAGTTTTCTAAAACAGGTCATACATTGTCTTGGAAACTTCATTGGGATACATCTATGATTTCCGGTGTAGTAGGTAAGGATATCAATGTACAAGTAAAAGCTGTCGACCGCGGATTAGCTAAAGTAAACGATAACAGTATAAGTTATCCAAATTCGAATTCATCAGAAGTTAAATCTTATTTGATGGACGTAGTGCCGTATATTACAAGTATCGAACGAAGTGGCGGATACAGTACAAAACGTACTCGAAGCGGTGCGTATCCGTTGTTAAAAGAAGCTGAGGATGGACATAACGGTAATTTACTGAAAGGCTTTAATATTTACGCAGGGAGTGTAACTTTAGATGTTAAAAAGGACAAAGCAGGAGAAGAAGATGTTAAATCTATGAGAAATCAGAACGTTTCAAAAGACAAAATATCTTTTAGAGTATCATCGGGAGGTGATGTAAAAGACGGATATTTACATTTAACGGTAGACGGAATCCCGGCATTGAACAATATGAATAAGCGAAACGCTCCTTACAATACAGAACCTAGTGTAGAATCTGAATATTGGACTGACGACCGATACGTAAGAATCTGGGAAGATACGGACAGATTCGGAAACGACCAAACTGGAACCGGTAACATGAGTGATGTTGAACTTGCAAAAAACATAGTGTATCCGGCAATGTCTATGAGTGATGACGGAACATTGTACGCATCATACACAAACTACGGTATGCATGCTGTTTACTATACAACTGTCGGAGGTAATTCTACACATGTTTTTAATGCAAATGATGCTCCGGAAGAAACTACAATTTTAGTAACAGGCAGTGGAAGTGATGCAAAAGTAAATGTTGCGTTCTTAGCTAATAATCAAAATGGTGGAAATTATGCAAATTGGACTCCTTACAGAAGTGATGCCGGTGGGTTATATTTGCATGATGAAGATTTGCATGGTAGTGATTATACTCGTATGGAATTATTGTATCACGACAAATTGTTCCAACAATTTAAAAACTTTAGGCTTGCTCGTGGTGGTAATAAAATTATTCATACTGCGTATTATGATGTTGATACAATGTCAATTCATTATTCAAATATAAATACTGAAGATGAAAGAAAATTGGAAGATGGCGAGACCTATCGTTTGGCAGATAAGTCTTTTGAAGCAACATGGGTGAATATTGACGGAGGTTCAGATGAACATGATACCAAAGGCTTTGCAGGATATGGATATTACGCAAGTGGTGAAAATAGAACAGTTGTTACTGACGGTAAAACAAATATTTGCTTAGGTAATGAACAGTTTACCGGTGGATTATCCAGAACATCGGCGACCGGTGAATATGTAGGTATTGATGTAACAGCAAATGAATATCCTGTAATAGCTTATTTTGATTCAGTAAATAAGATGATAAAATTAGCACGTGCAAATGCTAAAAATCCTAAAAGTAATAGCCTTGATTCAAGTAATGGTGCAAATAACTGGAAGATTCAAAGAGTTATTACTGATTCAAGCGACAGAAACTATACTACTGCAAACGGTAACTACATAAACTTACAGATTGACTCAAAGGGATATGTTCACATTGTATTTGTAAACGGTCGCGGTGAGCTGGTTTATGTTAAATCTACAAATAAACCGTCTGACGGAAACACAGCGTATACCTTTGGAAAAAGTGTAGTAATCGCAGAGAACTCACCGATGAATGTGTCTATGACAGTCAGAGGTGAAACGCCGTATATCGGTTACCTTTCAAGTTTAGGTTCTTATGACGGATTGAATACAGCGTTCTGGGATAAAACATTGGACTTGGATAATAACGGAACGGAAGAAGGCGGTTGGGAGACAATGTCGGCACCGCTTATACATACAGTTGCAAATAACAGAGCATGCGTAGAAGCTCGTCCGGATCCAAGTGAGTGGGAATCAGCTCATGCTTACTACAGCGTCGGATATTACCGAGTTGCCTATTATATAGGAAACGGTGAGGGACATTAGATTTTTTTACTGATGTGAAATTTTAAAATGTAATTTTAAGAACTGTTTGTATTTATTGCAGACAGTTCTTTTTTTATTGGACGGTGGGAATAGGTGCCGGACACTTATCTTGTTTTGAAATAAAGGTCTGTCGGCTATATTATTTTGGGTTGCCGACTATTCATGGAAGGACAGATTTTTTAGCAGAATTATTGAAGATTTGACGGATTTAGTAAGAGTTTTTGTGTACATCGAACAGAACTCTGTCCGAGCCGGGCTTGCAAAATGTGCTGCGGATTATCCTTTTTATCAGGTGTGGGAGACGGTCTCGGAAAAAGAGTATTACCCGACGGAATAGACGACAGACCTCTATTCCGGGATAAAATCCGTAACCTTGACTTTAAAAAGTTTTTCCGTATATAATACATCGCAATTTTGCAACTCGAACAAAGGCAAGTAAATATAAACAGGAAAAGGGGGAATGTCATGATTATTACAAAAATATGCTTAATTATAATGATATTTCTCTTGACAACCAAATACAGTTTGGCACAATCAGCCAACAGCCAACAGCCAACAGCCAACAGCCAACAGCCAACAGCCAACAGCCAACAGCCAACAGCCAACAGCCAACAGCCAACAGCCAA
>JAGANG010000083.1 GCA_017624275.1 Spirochaetales bacterium
AACGAAGTGATTGGAAAGTTTTGACTGCTATGCTGTCCACAGAATAGGCAGAAAAGCAGGACAGCATAAATGCTGTCCCTACAAATCACATTCTGATGATATTTTTCGAAAGATACAAGCTTATAGTCTGACCCATAAGCATCATTTTCATTTTCGTGTTAAGTTTTCTTTTTTTATTACGAAAAAGTTTTTAGAAAAAATGTGGCATTTTGTCGTTTTAAAAAGTATTACTTACAAATGGGGGAGAAAATATGTATTTACAGACGTTTGATGAATCAGGGATTAATCAGATTGTAGACAGGTATTCTGTGATGGTTTACAAATTAGCATTTGCAAGGACGAGAAATAAGGAAAATGCGGAGGATATTTTTCAGGAAGTATTTTTACAGTATATACGAAAGCAACCTCGTTTTGAAAATGAAACGCATGAAAAGGCTTGGTTTATTCGGGTAACAATCAACTGTTCAAAAAGTTTGTTTCAGTTTTTGAAGAGAACGATACACGAAGAACTTGAGGAGGAAATTTCGGCAGAGGAGAAACCGGAGGAGATAATGGAGGAGTTTTTGGAACAGCTTTCTCCGGATTATAGAACGGTGATTCATTTATTTTATTATGAAGATTTGAGTACGTCGGAAATCAGCAATGTTTTAGGTAAGAAGGAATCTACCGTGAGAATGCAGCTTACGAGGGCACGGAGAATGTTAAAGGATATCATGGAGGAGGCGAAGGAGAATGTTTAAGGAGTTATATCTTAAAGCAGATGCAAAGATAAAACCGGATTTAAAGTTAATCAATGAAACGAAAGCGAAAATGCTTAGAGAAATAAATGCAAAAAAGAACGTGAAACAGATTCATTTTTATAAATATGCAACGTTAGCTGCTTGTTTTATCCTTGTTATCAGTCTTTTTTCTGTTAATGTAAAGAACGCAAGTAATCAAGTAGCAGAAGATTTGAGCGGAGTGGCAAATTCTTCTTTGACTTCTAATTCCGCAAACGGATTGGCTTTGCCGAATACAGCGTCGAGTTCAGCAAACAATTCTTTTTCGAGTGTTACTGTGGATTCCGCAAGTGAGATGTCGAGTGTAAGCAAAAACCCTATTATAGAGTTCTTTATGAAAATTCTGCAATGGTTCCAAGAACTGTTGTTTTAAATAGATATCTTTTGTAAAGGAGGAGTTGGGAATGAGTAGCTATCAGGTAAGAAACATGATTAGTATGATATTTACTTTAGCCGTTATTGTATTTGCCATCTATGGATTGGTTTGTGCAGTGAAAAAGGCAGTTGCAAAAGCAAAGCAGAAAATGACAAAGGAAGAGGGGAAAGTTCCTTTCGAGACAAAGAAAAATATTTTGGATGCAGTAAAATTATTGTTTGGTGCGCAAGTGATAGGACTATTGTTTTACGTTACACCGGCAATCAATGAGAATGTAAAGATTATTCTTAGCCTTATCATTACGCTCGGAACGCTTGTTTTCGCGTTCTTTACAGAAGAGAAAAAGGGTATCAACGGTGCTTGTCGGGCATTGGGATTTATCGGGCAAGAGTTTTTCGGAATTACGATGTTATTAATCATGGTAAACAAAGGGATCGGTTATTCCGTAAATATTGTCTTTTTACTTTGGACAATTTTTAACTTTTATATTGTTAGAAAAGTTGGAAAAACAGAAAACAAGGCGTTTTTCTGGATTACATTAGGTGTTTTCGTGATTTCTTTACTCGAAAATTATGTGAATGAAATTAATTCAACTTTGGCAATTATTGTGACTTGTGTAATTTTATTAGGTATTCATGGCTTTTCGAAGAGAGAAAGCATTGGAAGCCGTATTTGCAGCAATTTTTGCTTTACCTTATTGATGTTTTTAGTTTGTTCTGAAACACTTGATACTTCTGAACCTTCCTATATTATCTTCTTTATAACCATTTTATTTATTGTAGGGAGTGTCATTGAACAGTTTCTGTTAGAAAAATTAAATTTGCGGGCACTTTTGATGTATATTCCGTATGTTGTAGTGTTATTTGTAACAGAACCGGAGCCGGAAATAATTGCTTTGTTAGGACTTTTTAACATTCTCGTAAGTGTTTTACTATTTTCGGAAGAAAGCATTTATAAGAAAGTGTTATCGGCACTTTTCTTATTGATTATTTGGGTAAATGTAGGAAACAAGGTGAATATTGATGAACTTGTTTATACGATTATTTATCTTTCTTCAGTGATTGTCGGGTATGCTTACTTGTTAACTCCGGCAAAGGCGAAGGAATTAGAGGAAGGAGGAGAGGAAGATGATGACAATGATGAAGAGTAAAGTAATTCGATTGATTGCGTTTTGTGCGGTAGTTACTTTGATGATTTTCTCTCCGGCGATTTGCAATTGGGGTTTTGAAGTGTATTTGGATGTTACAATGAAAAGTACCGGCAAGTTGCCGACGGTAAAGACCACAGAGAAGTTGGAAAAATTGATTGGTGAACGTAGAAATACTAGTTATATTAAAGCGGACGATGATATAGTAGTTAGAAATAATGTCGGGCGTAGCAGTAATTCATTGTCATTTGCAAATGTAACGGTTGACACTTCAGATTCTCTGTCAGCTCCTTCTTTACCGAATCCATCGCAATTTTTTAGATCGGAAGAGCACACGTCTG
>JAGANG010000084.1 GCA_017624275.1 Spirochaetales bacterium
AAAACCGTTGATTGCGTAAATTCAATTCCATTAGCTGTATCTGTGGATGTATGTTCATAAAAAGAACCACTTTCATCTCCGGGAATATTTCTTCCTTCAATGCAAGTCCCATTTTTTTTCTTTCGTGCAGCGTATTCCCATTCTGCGGTGTATGGCAATCTATAACCATTAGCTTTTGTATTTACATAAGGGTTATCAATTTTGCCTGGAGTCATATCCCAGTTTGTGTCAGCAAAAACAGTTGTACTTTGAGTTGAATCTCGTAACGGAGTTTTGAAGTTTGCATCAGAACAATATACAGGAGTAAGACCTGTCATTTCACTTAATGCGTTACACCAAACAATCGCATCACGCCAATTTACGCTTCCTACAGGCATTTCTTCGACTTTAGGTTCTCCGCCTTCATTAAAAGCATAATAAGCACCTGCATTATTTCCGTTGGCATACATTCCTTCTGAACCTTTCCCAATGAATTTATATCCATTTTTAATAGCCCACTGATAAACATGATACCAAGTATTGTAACTGACCATATATTTTGACATTTTGAATTGTTTTACTTTTACAGGATAAGGTATTTCTACATTTGAACTGCTTTTTTTACAATATTGGTTTTCCCCAAGAATTAAATCATCTTCTGTTCGTCCGTCTGTAAAATTTATAGAAATCATATCAAAGTTTGAATTTGAAGGACAGTTTGGCAAAGAAATAGTTGAAAGAATCGTTTTTATGTAATCATCGGGAGCCGGTTCTGGTGTGGGAGTATCGGGAGTTTCGTTAGGTTTATTCTCATTATTATCAGATGATGTATTATTTTCATAATTTGTGCGTTTGTCAAGTTTATCACTATCCATTTCACAACAGGAAGTAAACATGATAAAGATGAGTAATAGGTTAAGAACGTGTTTCATAGCTTTTTTCCTTAATTTTAAAAGTTTGTATGATAATAAAACAAAAACCGCTTTTTTAAAGCGGTTTTCTATAAATTACATATTTACTTGTAATCCTAAAATCAATTTGTTAATTTCTTCAACTTCTTATGTATTTCTTTGCCTGGAAAAGTTGAGTTATCATATTCCAACAACATTTCAAATAAAGCTTTCAGCAATTCAAAAAACAATTTCAAATTCATCGGATAATTTTTTATCATCATTTGAAATAAAATAGCTTCATTTCCATGATAATTTTTTCCGTTCAATTCACTGTAACCTTTTAATGCCGGAATAATTTCTTTGTTTAAATCCCTTATATACACTAATAAAGCACAAATAGAACTGTACAAATCTAAAATTGAACCTCTGGAATCTATATAAACAATTTCCTGATTCAATAAATATCCTATTTGTCGCTGCAATACCGGAGACACTTCCAATCTCGCATTTACGCCTTTTAAATAGTTATTATTCAGATTTGAATCATAATGTTTTCTTATTTCTGCTATTTTAGTTTTTATTCCGTCTACAGACGCCATGTTTTCTCCTTTTTATTATGAATAAATTATCCTCTAGGTAATGCCAAAGGCCCGGTACGCATAAGTTCTTGTATTCCGTATGGACGGATATTTTCTATAAACGCATCAATCTTTCTGACATTCCCGGTAACTTCTACTACAAAACTTTTAGGTGTCATATCTACTATTTTTCCCCTAAAAATCTTTATTGTTCTGGTAATAGCTTCATCGTTTTCTTTTTTTCGCATAATACGAATCAATAAAAGCTCACGTTCTACCTTTTCATCACAACTGATTAATGAAATCTTGATAACGTCTACAAGTTTATTCATCTGTTTTATAACTTGTTCTACAATTCTTTCATCACAATCAAATACTATTATCATTCGTGAAGTATCTGTATGTTCAGACGGACCTACACTTAACGACTGTATGTTATAACCTCTACCGGTAATAACCTGAGAAACTTTTGCCAAAACCCCATGACGATTTTCTACTATTAAAGATAAAGTATATTTCATTAGATTTCACCTCTCATGATTTCATCAAGACTTGCTCCTGCCGGAACCATAGGCCATACATTTTCTTCTCGTTCCGTAATAGCATCGATAATAACCGGACCGCTTCTGTGTTCTACAGCTTTTTTTAATGCTTCATTCAATTCTTCTTTGTTAGTTACTCGGAATCCGGTAGCGTTGTAAGCTTCTGCCACTTTTATAAAATCAGGAATAAATTTATTACAATCATCACCGTGACCGACTTTATTACAATCTGCATTACGATGGGGACAATTCATCAAACATGTTGATGAATAGCGACTGCTGTTGAACAATTCCTGCCATTGACGTACCATTCCCAGATAACCGTTATTCATAATAATTATAATTACAGGCAGTCCTTCTATTACCGCAGTTGCCAATTCTTGAATATTCATCTGAAATGAACCGTCACCGGTAATACAAGCGACTACTTTGTCTTTAAATCCAAACTGTGCTCCTAATGCTGCCGGGAAACCAAATCCCATTGTTCCCAATCCGCCGGATGTTATCATTGTACGAGGATATCGGAATTTGTAATGGATAGCAGTCCACATTTGATGTTGACCGACATCTGTAGCAATGATGGAATCATCAGGTAATATTTCATTACAAGCGTCTAAAACTTCTACGGCTGTCAATCTGCTTTTACCGCGTTCAATGCAATAAGTTTGTTTTTTCAATTCCGTAGCTCTTGATGTCCATTCCGTATGTTTTGCCGGTTTTACAAGCGGTAAGAGTTTTTCAAGAACATTTTTTAAATCCCCTACTACCGGAACATCTACAACTACATTTTTGCCGATACTTGCCGTATCTACGTCTACATGAATGATTTTTGCATGACTTGCAAAAGTCGCTAATTTCCCCGTAGCTCTGTCATCAAATCTTGATCCCAACGCTATCAACAAATCAGCTTCTTGAATCATTCTGTTAGCTGCAATACTTCCGTGCATTCCGTGCATTCCCAAGAAAAGCGGATCGTCAAATGCAAACGCTCCCAACCCGTTTAATGTTGCCGTTACCGGAATATCACATTTTTTAGAAAATTCTCTGGCAAGTTCATGAGAACCGCTTAATATAACGCCGCCGCCTACAATCATCAACGGACGCTGACTTTCTTCTATTAATTGTGCTACTCGTTTAAATTGATTTACATTTCCTTCTATATGCGGTTTGTAACCTCGCAATACTATATCCATATCATAATCAAAATGATATTTAGACATACTTACATCTTTAGGTACGTCGATAAGAACAGGCCCCGGACGACCGGTTTTTGCAATATAAAAAGACTTTTTAATTGTCTCAGCCAATTCACTTACATGGTGAACAAGATAATTGTGTTTTGTTATGGAATTAGAAATTCCTGTAATATCAGCTTCCTGAAAAGCGTCAATTCCTATCATTGAAGTAGGAACCTGTCCGCATATACAAATAACCGGAGCTGAATCAAAATTTGCAGTAGCCAAACCGGTCACGGCATTTGTTGCTCCCGGTCCGGAAGTCACAAGACACACTCCCGGCTTTCCTGTAGCTCTGGCATAACCGTCAGCCGCATGTACAGCACCTTGTTCGTGACGAGTCAAAATCACTTTAATATCTTTTGCAGCATATAATGCATCAAAAATAGGAATAGCCTGACCGCCCGGATAACCAAAAATAACATTTACCCCTTCTCTGCGTAACGACTCAACTATAATTTCAGCACCTAACATCATTTCCTTTTCCATGATTGCCTCCTGTAATATAGTAAACAAAAATACTTTTTGTATATACACTAAAAATAATAAAAGCCATCCCGTATAATTAAGGATGGCTCTTGTTATTTTTAATCTATAAAAAGACTTTTAACGACAGTTTCATCCTTTTTTTTAAACATCAGCGAAGACGACTAAAAATGATAAGACTGCCAAAACATTCATATAAAATCCTAATACAATTTAAAATTGCGTTTTTTATACGCATAAAACTATAATATGTCAATACTTTTTTCCATATCAACAAAATATCGAACCTTTGAAAATATAAAGTAAAAAGAATGGTTTTTCACATTTTAATCGTTAATGTTCTGTCTTATTTTGATTATAAAAGCTTCATTAATAATTTTAAGGGGATTTGCTCATGACAAGAACTGTCTACTTTTATTTCGCAACGGCTGCTTTATTTTGCTGTTTTGCATTTTGTTTTTTTCTGTTGGCATTCAAATCTGAAAAAGATCAAATTTTCGGAATCGATATTACAGACTGCAAAGATTCATCAACATTCAAATTTATCTGCAAAAAACTTATACATCGCCTTATGGTAATTACCGGTTTTTATTTGTTACCTACATTATTTTTTATTCGTTATTTCAGTCATACAAATAAAATTTATCCTCTTATACCTCTTTTATTGATGCTCTCATCGTATGCTTTATTTTTTCTCGATTCCAGAAGCAAAGTTTTATCTGTAAAAGACAAAATGTTTGTTCCGGAAACAGAAAAATCGTTTATTCTTTCAATAATTTTTGTATTGCCTTTTATTCCTATCATATTTAATGCATTTGCATTTTTATCAAGCTTTGACAATTTGCCTCAATTAATTCCGTCTCATTGGAAACTCTCAGGTACCATAGATTCATACAAGGCAAAATCTATTCTCCAATTATTAACGATGATACTCGGCGAAGGTTTGATACTGGCATTGTTCCCGGCAACAAAAGATGCTTTTTTTATTCGCAATGCAAAAATAACAGCCGGTAAAGGATTGCATAAAATAAAGATTATCTTCTTAAATATCCAAATGTGGGGATTTTCAATCTTATTTGCAGAACTGAACAATTGCGTTCTAAATAGTAGAAATATCAATTTTTCCCTTTTTTGCTTCTTTCTTGGTATAGAAATTACTATTTTGATTTTGACAATAATTCTTAATTTATTGTCAAATAAAAAGGGATAAAGCAAAACGCAGTATTGTTTTATTCGTACAATGGAGAAATAATGAACAACTTCCCCAAAGTTACAGTTCCTGTCGGTGGTTTTTATGCTACCGATTCACCGACCTTGATTACTACAAGTTTAGGGTCTTGTGTTTCTGTTACCATGTTTGACCCGGTCGCTAAAATCGGCGGATTGAATCATATTGTTTTACCGGGGAATTTTATCGAAAACGAATGTGAACAGATGCTGGAAGAAGAAGACAGCCGATACGGCATATTTTCGATGGAAAAACTTCTTTATAAAATGGAAAGTTTGGGAGCTGACAGAAAAAATCTGCAAATTAAAATATTCGGAGCCTCATTAATTAATTCTGATAAAAAAGAACAAGATTTGCGTTCGGAAACAAATTACAGTATAAATGTACAAAAGCAAAATATAGAATTTGTAAAAGCTTTCCTTTCTATGGCTCGCCTTAAAATTCATGATGAGCTAATTTTCCAAAAAGAAGCTTTACGTATTACATTAAACACACTAAACGGAGAAGTTGAGGTAAAACGAATAAAAAATGAGTTCAGAAAATCCATTCAAAGTCCTAAAAATTTCGCCAAACTCAGATATAAATAAAATAAAACAAGCATTTCGTTCATTAGTCCTGTCTACACATCCGGATGTCAATCATGACTCAAACAGTCATGCAGATACTGAAAAATTAATAAGTGCATACCACAAAGCACTTTCTGAAGCCCAAAAAAAAGCTCAATCTAAAAAAAATACTTTTGATATTTCACTTTTCGAATTGCAATATGAACTTTTCTTCGGAAAAGATTTTCAATATCCGAAAACAAAACAAGATTTCTTTCGTCACCTTACCCGTCTATTGCAAAATGTACGAAACTTTTTTTATAACAAATCAGATTTTGCGTTTTTGCACAGCTATCTGACTATTCTTATAAAACGCTTGAATACTAAAGAATCTCCTACATGGAGCGGTTACTTACGGGCAATTTTTGAAAGTTTTGACTGCCTTTTAAATTTCCGCAGTAAAACACTTACTTTAGGTAATGATGAAGAGTACAAACAAGAAAAACTTCGCATGGAAACAATACGGTATTTTCAAGACATTGCAGCCAATTCTAAAAACTATTTAAACCTAAGACGCAGCTTAATGCTTTCCAGAGATTATCTTATTACAGGATGCGTACAAGCAATAAATGAATCTGCCATACTGGACTACCAACAAGAATTTTTTACCGTAATGTCAATCATCGCACTGTTGGGAGAAGAAGATCTCCTATCTGAATGGGAATTGTAAAAATTAACATCCTACAGATAATTATCTGTAATATCCAATTGATTCAAATCATCACAAGGAACATTTATGAAAAAAATATTCTTCTTTTTATCATTTATAATTTCTGTTGTTCTATGTTCTGCACAGCAAATAAAACTGGATTTTCCGGCATTATTCGATTTGGGAAAAATCAGCGGCAATGAAAGCATTTCGGCAGAAATTCCAATCAGTAATCCGAATAATGAAGCAATAGATTTTAAAACAATATCATCGTGCAATTGTATTGAAATAAACAATTTTTCATCCTCAATTCCTGCCGATTCGTCAATTTTTTTACCCATAACTTTTCATCCCGAGGGCTACAGCGGCAACCAAAGTTTTATCATCACATTAATTTACAACGGCAACCAAGATAAGATTTTGATTAACTGTAATGTTGATTCTGCCACCGAAAATAAAACAGCCGATGATATTGAAGAAAGCGATTTCATTCGTTATACAACCGACGAAAATATTCTTAAAACACCTGATACATTTGCATTTTTTTCATACAGAAACTGCGGAACTTGCAAAAAAATCATTAAGACTTTCTTAAAATCTGTTCCGAATACAACGATTTACTTTTATGAGTTGGAAAATCCCGACAACGGAAAATTGCTTTTTGAAAAACTTTACGATGAAACTTTCAGCCAGTTGCCGGTTCTTTATAAAACAGACAGCAACGGTAATCACAAATTGTATTCCGGTGAAAATGAAATAATAGATTTTCTTTCCGGCAACGACAGCGATAAAGCAATTCCGCAAGCAAAAGGAAAATTTCGCATGAATATTATTGCAATCTTTATTTCCGGTTTACTGGACGGAATAAATCCTTGTGCTTTTACCGTAATAATATTGCTTCTGTCTTATATGACATTAAATTTCCGAAAAAAATCTGAAATACTGATTGCCGGGATTTTCTACGTAATCACTGTTTTTATAACCTACTTTCTTGTGGGACTGGGACTTTTCGAATTCATCAAGCGATTAGAACAATTTGCATTATTTCAAATAATTTTTAAATACATTCTTTCTGCATTCTTAGCTGTATTGGCGATAATCTCATTGTTCGATGCTGTTCAATGTATAAAAGGTAAACGTGAAAATATGGTTTTAAAACTTCCTGCAGTTTTACAAAAAACAATCAGGGAAAACATCAGAAGTGAAATGAAAAATTATCGAATATTTATAAGTTCTGTTTTGCTGGGCTTTTTGGTTTCATTGCTGGAATTGGCATGTACCGGACAAGTTTATTTACCTATTGTAGGTTATATGGTACGCAGTACGCCGCTTAAAGGATTATCACTTTTATTTTTATACAATCTGGGCTTTATAATCCCGCTTGCTTTTGTATTTTTCCTTGTATACAAAAATATAAGCAGTAAAAAAATCGGTGATTTTTTCAGTTCACATCTTGTTGCAGTAAAGATTTTATTTTGCTTACTGTTTGTATTCTTTTTTATTATTAACCTTATTTCCTGATTCACTGTAAAATCAGCAAATAAAAATACCCCTTTTACTTTTGTACTGTAAAAGGGGTACATATCACTTTAGAGGTGTATTTTATTATCTTCCTTTATAAAAAAATGGCAGACCGTAAAGTCTGCCGTTATTTGTTACATTCTAGTATTTTATTATCAAATTATTAGTACCGTATTCTTCCGGTATTTTATATCCGTCTGCTCTTTCGTTAGCTCCCACCCACTTGTTACCGTTGATGAAATATTTAAATTCCGAACCGTTTTTCGGCAAACCAAAAGTTCCGGTAAATACTCCGTTTCCGTCATCGGTCAATGTGTAATCGGTATTTTCTGTTTTCCAGTTGTTAAGGTTATCATCTCCCAATATACAAATAGTTTCTATATCAGGAACATCCTTGTACATTGCCGGGTCGAAAGTAAAAGTAATTGTTTTACTATCGGTGTCTACTTCATACCCAAATATTCCGTCCCCCATTTCAAACCATTTTGCTGTCAATGAAACATTACTTGTTATTCCGGTTACCTTTTCGTCGCCGTTATACCAACCTAAGAATTTTGAATCCGCCTTTGTTACCGACACAAGACTTTCCGGATTCGCTCCCTGGATTACATCATTTATTGTAACTGAAGTTTTTCCGCTGTTATCGCCGGAAAACTCTCCGCCGTCCGGGTCAAAAGTCACCGTATAAGTCGGAAGTTTTCCGCCGGCAGCTTTGGCAATCGCCGTTGTTCTTATTGCAAAATAATTGTTATTATCTGCAAGCAAATTGTACTTACTTGACGGCTTGCCCTCTTGCAACTTCCAATCACTTTTTCCGTCTTTACTAAAAGTCGTAGATGCATCATAACCGCTTGTATGACTTCTTATCAAATCATACCAAGTATTAATACGAGCTTTGCTGTCTTCTACCGTAAAGCATTTATTTTCTGGCTCAATAAGTTCTCGCAAATATTCTTTGTATTTTTCCTTATACTTTGCAATGTTCAAAATCTTATCTACAAGCGGTGATTCGTTACCGCAGCCCCATTCCAACGGGTCTCTTTCTGCCGGTTCACTCATAAGGTCATTGTGTGGAACGCCGAGACAGTTGTCGTAATCATAAGGAATAAAGAAAGTTTTTACTCCGTCAAAGTATAAATAATAATTATTAGAATTACGCCAATAATCATCCCACATTCCGCAAGCTACACTGACAGCCAATGTTTTCAAAAATCCGTCAACATCAAAATTAGTCGCAATCCAGCTTTCAAACTCACTTCCGCTTTTGCTGTTAAGATTTTTGATAAATGTTTTTAATTCTTCTTTTACACTGTTAAGATCTTCTTCGTTAGTTTTCAAACTGTAAGTCGGAGTGTACGAATCTTTATCTACACCGAATCTATCAGAATTTGTATCTTTGAGATTTGCCGGACCAGTGTACTGATACAAACATTTCCACAAATTACCCTCATCATCAACAAATTTATTGTCAGCAACTCTGGCTTTTATATGTTGCTTTCCGATTGGCTCTATTGCCTTGTACACTCCGTAATATGCAGGTTCTTTATCACCGATTTTAATATAAAGCTTTACATAACAACACAGCGGAGCAGTCCACACACCGAAACGTCTGAACAAATCATAGCTGTACATTTCCTGAACATAACTGCTGTCACTCACCATAAACTTCAAATTCATTCCTTTGAGTGCTTTTTCCATGTGATGAGCATTGTCATCATGATATTCATGAAATTTCAATCGAAAATGAGCTTGTTGCAATTTTCCGTTATCTTCAGGCGGACGATAAGTAGAATTTCCGCGATTTCTGATACCGATTTCGCTCATTTTATAAACAGCTCCGTCTTTTTTATATTCAAAATCAGTCTTTACATAGCTGTCCTTTTTTTTATTATTTGTATTGCTAATCATTTGTTTCCATTGATCTTCGGAAATAGTCAATGTAATCGTACCTAAAGTAGTATTATCAAACAATGCGGTAAGAGCTTCCATTCGGCTTCCGTATTTTTTTCCGCCCTGACTCACATTTTCATTTTTAGAATCTTCATTATTTTTATTCCCGGAATCTTCATTATCTTTACCGTCGTTTCCGGTAGTACATGCAACAGCAAGACACATAAACAACGCAATCAAAATATTTTTGATATAGTTAATATCTTTTGTCATCTCCATCTCCACTTTATTAAATTTATTCTATTTTTAGCATATTTTTTTTAAATAATGCAATTCATATAATCTTCTTTCTTTTTAGAAAGAAATATGTTTTAGTCACACAAACTTTAAATTATTTAACAAGGAATATTTCATGTATCATTTTAATGTTGAAAAAGTTCTTCTGCAGCGTGCTTTACGCAAAACAAGAGGTAAAAATGCTTTTGAAAATTTTTTATCACAATTAGAATTAATTGAAGAACTTTATGTCGATGTCGAACAAAATATTTCTTCCCCGCGTCTTGTTCAACAAGCCAGAAAGCAAGCTATTATTTCCCTTGTTTCGGCACTGGAAGTTTTCTTTAAGGACACATTAAAAAACACTTACGATTCCGGAGCTTTTGAAGATTCACAACTTTTGCGTAACATTCCGAAGCACTTTTTTCTGAATGATATAGAAAATATTATTAAGCACAAAGTCTCTGTAGGTGAACTTTTGGCTTCTATTTTTACATTTCACAGTTTGCGATCTATAAACAAAGTTTTCTCCGGATTAATCGGAATGAATTTCTTTAATCAAATAAATCGTTTTGAGTTTGAAATAGAAGTTGAAGAAGAAAAAAAACATGATGACATAAAAAAAACTACAATACTTCATGAGGATTACAAAGTTTATCAACGAATGGAAGAGTTATATTCCTTGCGACCTTTTATTACTCACGACCAACCGGAAAAATCGATAATTTCTGAATATCAAGTCCAAAACTTTCTCGGTACAGCAAATCTTTTCGCATTCGTTACGGATAATTATTTAAAGGATTTAATTCAACAAAATCTAAAAAAACAGGCTGAAATACAAGAAGCCGTGCAAAAAGAAGAAGAAGAATTTATGAAAGAAGAAAGTAATTATCATATTAAAAATAAGAAAAACCATAAACAATAAACCGAAAAAAGATTGTCTAATAAGTCTTGTCATGCTGAACTCGTTTCAAAATGACACTATAACTTTTACTTATTAGACAGCCCTAAAATGAAAGTCTACTCGAAATTATAGCTTTTCGATTTCCTCGGGTGACAAGCCGGTACCGTCAGCAATTTGTTCTACTGAAAGCCCCATAGCAAGAAATTTTTTCGCAGTTTCAATGGCTTTTTTATACTCGCCTTGTAATAGTCCGATAGAAATGCCATCTTCAAAGGATTCTCTTCTTTGAACTGCAATGTCTGTATCGTAATCATATTCTGCCAGTAACATATTTTGTACCTCCGTCGATTTTCGGTTTAAATAGTCAGAAAGAAAGCCTTTCTTGATTGCCTCTTTTATCGCATTCGTAAATGGCTCAGGAACTGCATTTTCAATATTGGAACGTACCTGCTCAATAAATTTCGAATATTCTTTCAATGTTTTGCAGTGTTTCAAAATCGGATTTTCTTTATCCACGTTAATATTAATCACTTTTACGGATATTTCAAGCGGATAATTCGCATTTTCAAACGGATTTTTCAATTCGCTGTTGTCGCCAAGTTGCATGAATGCGTCGGACAATTTCATCACACTTTCAGTCGGAT
>JAGANG010000085.1 GCA_017624275.1 Spirochaetales bacterium
CATGCAGTTTATAAAACAATGTTTTACACAATGGCTAAATCGTCGTTTCGGTATCAAAGGCACGGCATGGGAAGCTCGCTTTTTCAGTAAAATCGTAGAATTTACCGAGGAAATCGTACGGACTTTCATTTATATTGAACAAAATCCTGTCCGTGCCGGGCTTGTAGGCGTAAGAGGTCTGGGCAATAAAATAAAATCTCTTGTTTATCCGTTTTATGATGTTTGGGAACCACTTCTACCAAACGAACTAAAGCAATCTTAACTCTTAGCTTTCCCATCATTATTATTGATTTTTTTTAACATCGTCAGTTTCTTACGTTTACCATTCTCAACCATCGGGAAAACTACGTCCTTTAACCATTACAAATAAGCGTTTTACCAATATTTTCAGTGACTTCCCTCATACATTTCAAATAAAAAGGCTAAGATTTGTAGATTGTACCGCTGGGTAACTTCCCTTTTACCGCAAAGCTGCAATATTTTTGCTTGTGTTGTGATTTATTGCCCAGACCTTAATACTACTTTAGGATACAGCTCTGGGCAGTAAAAAACACAAAAAAAGCCGACAAGCATAAAACCTGTCGGCTAAAATTGTTTACAGTTGAAAATTACTTATTTCAAATAAGCACCGTCTTTACCGACTTTACCGGTAGCACCGTAATCCTGTGCAGTTTGGTTCTGAAGAACATAAACACGCATATTACCAGTTCCGATAGAACTTGTAGTTATCGTACTTCCAGATTTTGTTTCTCCTGTAACTAAATCTACATATGTTCCATTAGGCACACCTGTAAATGTAGCACCACCATTGATTGCTACAAGAACGAAGCTATCAACTCCGTTTTCGGTATAACGGCGTTTGAAAGCTATATTACCGCTACAACCTTCTGTAGAGTACTGACCTTTCTGCAATGCAGGAACTTTACGACGAATCTGATTCAATCTAATGATATGCTGTGCCAATTCATGGTTCAATGTCTGTGCTACAGTACCACTTGCAGTATATGTACCGTAATCAGAAGCTGTTACATCTCCCTCTAAGTAATCTCCTAAATATGCACGTCCTGATTTGTTACAAGAAGTTCTTGTATTAGCAGGGTCAATAGGAGCTCCTTTCATAAACTCGATTTCACTACCGTAGTAAATACATGGAATACCGCGGAATGTAAACATCAAGTTCAACTTATCCGGCCAATAACCGTTAAATCTCTGATTTTCAGGAGCATTATCCGGAGCATAGTCATGGCTGTCTACATAAGTAACGTTAAATGTAGCATCGTTGAAGTCATCATCAAAAGAAAGACATGTTTGATATGCACTGTTTACATCACTAAATGCCCAATGCATAGGGAAGTCAATCTGGTCAAGATGATTTCGCAATGACCAATCCGGTTTGTGATATTCATTACCGTTTAACTTATGGTTAGGTGTTCCTTTATGCGGAGCAGAGAAACTACTTCTATATTTTGTAAAGTGAGCTGTAGCAAGTGCAGAGTTTGCTTTATGATCTGAACTACTCCATGAACCTACGCTTTCAGTTTCTTTCCATGTATAGAAAGACGGAGACAACGCAGGAACACCTTCATTCCATCTACCTCGATATCTTGCACAAGTTTCACCGAATACAAAGAAGTTTTCGCCACCTGTCTGCATAAATGCAGGCATGAATGTCTCATTAAATGTCAAACGGCTGATATGTTTTACTGTATCTACACGGAATCCGTCTACACCCATATTGATATAATTGTTATAACAATCAATCAAATAGTTATAAACTGTAGGATTTTCTGTATTCAAGTCTACACAGTCGCCTGCCATCTGTCCTAACTGACAGTTTTCACTGTTCCAGTCAATCATCTTTGCATGGTGATAAATAAAGTCTGTATCAATAGAATCTTCTTTCATAGCATTAATACGAGCTCCATACTGACTTCCACCCGGAGCTGTATCATAATCAGATTTTCCTGTCATCTGAAGTCCTTTCATCAACTTATCATAAGCATTTCCGCCTTTAGCAAGTTTCATAAACGGACTACGTTTTCCGCCGGCAGGTGTAGGAACATCTTTGTTGATATAAGGAGTTGTTTCCTTATCAAACATATGGAACAAGTTTCTTTCTCCAAAGTTACCTGTATGGTTCAATACGATATCCTGAATAACCTTAATGCCTTTAGCATGACAAGCATCTATCAAATCTTGATATGTAAAGTCTGTAGATTCATAACGAGGGTCTACTCGGCTAAAGTCATAAGCATGGTATCCGTGATAGTCAATACCTGACGCATTTTCTACTACAGGAGTAATCCAGATTGCACTGAATCCCAATGCTTTGATATAGTCAAGTTTTTCTGCAATACCTTTGAAGTCTCCACGCCAAGCACAGTCTCCGTCACCGAATGCTAAATATTCACCACCTTCATCCCAACAATATTCATTGTTACTTGGATCTCCGTCATAGAAACGTGTAGTCATAAGGAAGTAAATTGATTCTTCACGGAAATCGTTAGAAACTTGATCTACAATATCAACTTCATGAGAAACTTCCGCAGAATCTGCATGTTCATTATCAGTAACAGTTAAATATATTGTTGCTTTACCTTCATTATCAGGAAACTGAATTTCACAAGACGCTTCATTAGCACCTTTGAGTATAGTAGCTCCGCTTACACGCCAACTATATCCTTCAACAGTTCCGTTAAGGTCTGTAGAACGCAATGCATTATAAGTTACAGTACTTCCTTTTTTAACACGAGTTCCACCGGTAATTACAGCTTCAGGTTTTGCATTTACGTTTTGTGTAGTAAGAGTCAAAGACATTTCGTTAGATACATTTCCTGCAGAATCTTCTGCTATAGCTGTAAAAGTATGATTGCCGTTAGAAGACGCTGCACTATTCCATACAAAAGTACCGTTGTAAGCAGCTCCGCTGGCATCAATTGTAGCAATGACTTTAGAACCGTCAAGAGATACTAAAACCTTAGCAACATTTTTATCATCTGTAGCAACTACAGTAAATGTTACTTCACCGGTAGCTGTTCCTGTTGCGTTGCATGTAAATGAAGTAAGAACCGGAGCCGCTGTATCTTCAGGATTGTACTCAGTCCATTTTCCGTCTTTGTACCACCATTCACCGGCTTTTTGAGAAAGGTCTGATGTTTGTCCATCCCAACCACCTTCTGATTTAGTAAAGATAACATTCATACTTGTTACATTAAAAGTCGCTGTATACCACTCAGTAGAACCTTCTTTTGTCATTGTTTTATGTTTTTTATCCAATGAAGAATCACCGGTTTCCCATACATAAGCATTTTTATATCCATATGCATGAAGTACAATTTTATCTGTAATCACTGCTTTATATGTAAGTGCCAATGTGTAAGTAACAGGTGTACCGTTAGTATCAGTCAATTCTATTTTTACAACTTTAGTAGCTGTTTTACCGTCATCAGATATTTTTACGGAAGTACTTGTTCCGGCTACACTGTTAATTGTTGTTGATGCCGCACCTTCAGCTGTTATCACAATATCAGCGTCTGTTTTTGAAGACGTTGTATAAGTCATTGCAGAACCTACAGTTACGTCTTCTCCGTTTACAGTTACTGTTTTCAATTCTGCTAAGCAATTCGGAGTAGGAGGAGGTACAACTCCAGCTTTCAAATCTAAAATATATTTTTTTACTGTTTTTCCGTCTTCTGCTGTTACTTCAATATTTACTGTACTCGGAACATTAACATTAGTTGCCGTTACAGCATCTCCGTTTATTTTTACTTTAGCTGCAGGATCTTCCGGAGTCGCTACAACACGTACATCACGTACAGAACTTTCAGATACGGTATAACTCATATTACTTGAAACAGAAACGGATTTACCGTTCACAGTAACGCTTTTTAATTCTGCATTATTGTTAATTTGAGAGCCTCTTGTTATCTTTACTGTATATAGTAATTTTGTTTCTCCGTCTTCAGCTGTTACCTGAATTTTTAATGTATTTTCACCTTCAACTAAGTCAAAGTTATCTCCAGATTTATAATCTGCTTTAGCTGCAAAATGATTAGTTGAAAAATTCACTATTACAGAACTTACTGCATTATCTACAGTTGCCGTATATTCTTTCGTACTCGAAGAAAAAGACGGAGTTAATGTTACTAAACCATTACCCTGCAATTCCAATACAGATAAAGTAGCATCGTCAGAAGCTCCTTCCCTTGCACGTGTAATTTTTACTGTATATTCATTAGTTTTTGATGAATCCGTAGTTGATACCAATACAACAGTAACTTTTGTTACTTCACCCGCATTAAGAGTATATTGTCCGTTTCCACGTTCTACACTAGCGTTTGTTCCGCTTCCGTAAACAGTTACACTGTCTACTGAATTAGGAACTGATATATCGTAATCATTCGTAAGAAGATTAAAATTTGTAAGATAATTTGTTCCGTCTGATGAGTTTACAGTTAATTCATTAAGATATACACCGTCAGCATCACGAACATTAAAAACTTGTTCTGCAATTTTAGATTTTAATCCGTCTTTCATTGCTATAGCTTTTACCGTAACACTTCCTGTTTTATTCTTGATACAGAAAGGTTTTGCATATTCTTCCATATCATCTGTAGGCGTAGTACCGTCTATAGTATAGTAAATATCCACACCTTTAAGATCATGAGAAAGAGTTACTTCGTCATTTGTCGTAATATTTCCGCCGTTAGGAGAAAATTTCGGTTTAGCTAAAGTTACGTTAAACATATTTTCCGCAACAGTTGATGGATAATAATTACTGTGATAAAGACGAGCTTTAATTATACATGATTCAGTTATCTCTATCCCGTTTGACGGATCGTAAAGAAGAGTATCTTTATCTTCAATATCCGGTTCTGAACCATCCAAAGTATAATACAACTGAGCATCATTCGGGGTGTAAGAGAATTTTACTATTGTTCCGTAGTCAACTGCCCCTCCCTCAGTATCAAATGTTGGTTGTGCTAAAGTCTTTTTTCCATGTGCAATGACACTGGTATTAGTAACATTAGTACATGAAAATACTAAAGCAAGACATAACATCATAAATATTCCGATGATGGAATAATTATTCTTACTATTTTTAGTCATTATTACTCCTTATAATTAATTATTTTCCTGGGTATAAAGCAATTATTACGCCATAATAAATTATTCTTCATAATTAATTACGATTATCTTTATCCTATTTTTAAATCGAGGTCTGGGCAATAAAAATATTCCAAAAGAAGATTGAGGTCTGGGCAAACAAAAAAACATTACGACATAAAAAAAGCCGACAAGTAAAAACCTGTCGGCTACAAATCAACAAATAAATTATTTTTTCAACCAATCTGTATCAGTTCCGATTTTTCCCGGAGCCGGACTTTTTGCAGTATCAAGAACATACACACGCATATTTCCTTTTCCGCTGCAAGTTGCGGTAATACTTCCCCCCTCGCCTATAGTCTGACTGTCACCTGTGATACAATCGATATAAGTACCGCCGGGAAGTCCCGTAAATGTAGAGCTACCAGAAATAGTTACCAAAACAAAACTATCTTCGTTTTCATCTGTATAACGACGTTTAAATGACATAGAGCCTGAACATCCCTCTGTAGAATATTGACCTTTTCTTAAAGCCGTTACACTACGTCTGATTTGTGCCAAACGTTGAAGATGTTTTGCCAAAGGATATTCCAGAGTTTCTTTCATTGCACCGGTAGCATTTGACCAAACTCCGAAATCACTTACGCTGACACTACCTTCAAGATGATCTCCGAAATAAGCACGTCCGGTATCACAAAGAGCTTCCAATCCACCTTTATCGATGATTTTACCGGCCTGGAATTCAATTTCGCTACCATAATACATACAAGGAATACCACGGAATGTGAACATCAAACTGAAATTTTCAGCCCAAGCATCGGTTCCTTTATTATAACGATTGAAACAATCATCACTAGGAGAATAATCGTGACTGTATACATACACTACATTAAATGTAGCATCGTTATATTTAGAATCTCCGGTGCGTGCTCCGTATGCACTTGATGCACTGTTAAAATTCCAATGCATTGGAAAGTCAATTACATTCAATCCGGAATGATGTGTATGATCCGGAGTATGATATTTATTTCCGTTCAATGCATGATTATCAGAGCTTCTGTTATGACTCTTTCCTTGAGCATAATCCAAACCTTGCTGCTGAGCAGAGTTAGCATTTGTATGTTCAAACATTTTTGATCCGGATTCAAGATCTGCTTGTAACATTTCTGTTTCGAACATTACATAATCATCCCAAGAAGTCTCGCTGTCATCCCAAGGATAATTTTTTTCTTCATCCCAAGTATAGAAATAAGAACTCATATTAGGAGTATTTCGATATTCAACTTCATTTGCACGAGCACAAACTTCACCAAACATAAAGAACTTATTATTTCCGGCACTTTCCGCAGCTTCATGGAAAGCCGGGTTCAATACTTTATTAAATACAAGTCTCGGAATATGTTTAACAGTATCAACACGGAATGCATCTACTCCCATCTCAATATATTGAGAATATGCCTTAACAATATAATTTAATGCCTTAGGATTTTCCGTATTAATATCAACACAGTCTCCGGCAATCTGCATCCATTGACTTGAGAATGTATCCCAGTTACCATGACCGTAATGATGATAAATATTACTTGTATCATGATTTACGCCATCAGTATTTTTCATTAAAGCAAGACGCATCTGATATTGAGCAGCTCCAGGAGCAGCTAAATAAGCATTCCAATCAAGCAAAGTATTCGGATGCGTTTGCAAAATAGAATTAATATCTTCATGATCTCCGTTTACATAGTCTTTTACAAACATCGGAGCAAGTGTATCTTCACCAAAGTTTCCTGTATGTTGAAATACAACATCAAGCACAATCTTCATATCACGAGCATGAACTTCATCTATTAATGTTTGGAAATCCACATCATCAGATTCATAACGAGGATCGACTTTACTAAAGTTCATTGCATGATATCCATGATAGTCAAGTCCTGAACAGTTTTCTACTACCGGTGTAATCCATACGGCAGAAAATCCTAAAGCTTTGATATAATCAAGCTTTTCAATCAATCCTTTAAAATCTCCACGCCAAGACGGGTCATCTTCCGGAGTTGCTGCATTTTCATCCCAACAGTGAACATTATTAGACTTGTCACCGTCATAAAAACGTGTAGTTATAGCAAAATAAATTGTCTCATCACGGAAATCCCAATTTGTTTCGGTTCCTACATAAGTTTCTATATCGATAGAAGTCGTATCTGTATCACCGACATCATCCGTAACAGTCAATGTCAATGTATAAGTAGATACAGAATTCGGGAAAGTAATATTTACACTGTTTTTATCATCAGAATCAAGACTTGCAGCTCCCGTAATACTCCATTTGTAAGATACAATTTCCCCGTTAATATCAGACGAACCGGTACCGCGATAACTTTTTGTAGAACCGACAACTGCACGTTTTGAACCGCTGATAACTGCTTTAGGCGGAATATTTGCATTCGATGTAGTAATTTCGATTTCTTCAGTAGATGCACTGTTTCCGGAAGCATCATAAGCAACAGCTTTTAATGTATGAGTTCCGTTTTTTACACAAGCACTGTTCCACTGAAAAGAATACGGCAATGCTTTAACAGTTTTCTCTTTTTTACCGTCGACATAAAAATCTACATAAGCCATTTCCCTGTCATCATTAGCCTCAGCTTCGACAGTCACAGCGTCACCGCTTACGGTTGAATCGGCTGTAGGCGTTACAAAAGATACTGTAGGCGGTACTTTATCTTCCGGATATGCAGCCCATTTACCGTCTTTGTACCACCATTCACCTTCTGTTCGTGAAAGGTCGGCTGTTTTTCCCTCCCAATCACTTCCACCTTTCTTACGGAAAATTATATTTTTTTCTGTTTCATTTATAGTAAATGTATACCAATCCTCCCCTTCGTCAGTCATTGCTTCTACTTTTGCATCAGCTGATGTTGTCCAATAATAAATATATGGATATCCGTATGCATGAACTACAATTTTTCCTGTAACAACTTCTTGATAAGTAAGGGTCAAATAATAATTTACGGGATTTCCTTCACTATCTGTAAGTGTGATTTTTACAGACTTATTGCCGAATGTAGCGTCTAATTCTGCTACTGTGACAGTCGCAGTCTTTGTTTCTACACCGTCAATCATAACACTTTTAGCGTGTTCATTTGCTTCTACCGTTACGGTTACATTTTTTTCTTTTACGTTCAGTCCCATATTCGACTGGATAGTCCCAATCGATGAGCTTCCCACTTTTACACTTGTAAGAGCCGCATTACTTTTCTTCACGACAACTACTTTCAATGTATAAGTAACAAATGTTCCTGATCCGGAATCTACCTTTATAATGATAGATTTATCATCAGTCAAATTTAATGTCGCTTCAGTTCCGACATTTCCGTCAATTGTCACAGTACATTTCGAATCTTCAGGTACGGCAGAAATTGTAACCGAAGAAGTATCTACAGTTGTTTCCATTTCAGATTTTACATTAAGAGTTTCTCCGTTCACGGAAACAGAAAGAAGTTTGCAACTAATACTTGCTGCCGGTTTATCTGCACGATTAACATTTACACTATAATTTTGAGTTGTTTTTCCGTCTTCTGCTATTACGGTAATAGTTATTTCATTTTTACCTACATTCAATGAAACATCTTTAGGATTTGTAACTGAAGCATTTGCAACTGCAGCTGAATCTTCTGTTTCATAAGACAAACTTATATTTGAAACATCATAATCAACATCAATTGTATATGCAAAAATATTTGAAGAAAAAACCGGAATTAATGTGCCGTTATTCACACTTAATTTCTGCAATTTCGCATTATTTGACGGATTTTTAGACTGTCGAACAATTTTAACAATATAATTTTTAGAAAGTCCTGCATTTTCAACACGAATAACGACACTGTTTTCACCTTCTTTCAATGAAACTGCAACATTCTTTCCTGTTTCACACACAGTTCCGTTTACTGTAATAGTACCAAACGCCGCACTCGGATAAAAAACAGCTTTATCCATAGCATTAGGAACATTGAATCCATAATTTGTAGTTAATTTATTAAATTCCAAATCATCAATTCCGCTGATACTTAAACTATCAAGGTAAACTGATTTTTCTGTACTTTTAGGTTCTACTTCATAATATCTTAAAACAAACAAATCTTCATAGCCTTCTTTAAAAAGACCTACTCTGACTGTAGTACTTTTAGCCAATGTAAAAGGTCCGGTATATTTTTTACCGTCTTCCTTGTCGGGCTTTTTCCCATCTATTGTATAATAACATTCTGCACCGTCATCAAATTTGATTGTAATCTCTGTTTGATCATCAATTTGCATTGTTGACGGAGAAAAAATAGGTTCGCTAAGCTCTTTTTTAGATTGAACATCAGAATCTTTTTTTCCAGAATCTTCTGAAGTATCAAAACTTGATGTACAAGCAAAAATAAAGCAGCTAAGAAATAACACCAATAACTTCTTCATTGTCTCTCCTTGAAAAGTATTATTTTAATGGGAAAGAATAAACAAAAAACATACCAGATTAGTTTTTCTAAAAAATAAAACTAATTTTTTGAACGATATTTGACTTTTTATTTGTGCATTATTATATTAATGTCCATCTTTCAATTTTAAAATTAAAATATTACAAAGCTTTCGGAGGAAAAAAAATGAGCGATATAAAAGAAGAAAAAGGAGAATTATCCATTCATACGGAGAACCTTCTCCCGATTATAAAAAAATGGCTTTATTCAGATCGAGAAATATTTATTCGTGAACTTGTATCAAACGGCGTTGACGCCATGACAAAATTGCGTTTGTTAAGTTTGTCCGGAGAAGCTAAAGATCCCGGTGAATTATTTGTTGATGTTTGCATTGATAAA
Source organism: Spirochaetales bacterium (assembly GCA_017624275.1). Classification (GTDB taxonomy): domain Bacteria; phylum Spirochaetota; class GWE2-31-10; order GWE2-31-10; family GWE2-31-10; genus RGIG8597. The sequence continues at coordinate 9,960 of JAGANG010000085.1, forward strand.
GACAAAAAAACTTTAACATTCAAAGATACCGGAATCGGTATGACCGGCGAAGAAGTAAAAAAATATATCAATCAAATCGCTTTTTCCGGTGCGGCAGATTTTATTTCACAACATGAAAAAAACAACGACTTAGGTGAAATCATCGGACATTTCGGATTAGGTTTCTATTCTGCATTTATGGTAAGTGACAAAGTAGAGATTTTCTCTAAGTCATACCAAGATAACACCGACGCAGTTCACTGGGTAAACGACGGCGGTACGGAATTCTCAATGGAAAAAGCCGATAAAGCTGACCGAGGAACAGATATTGTTCTTCACATCAACAAAGAAAACGAAGATTTCTTGGAAGAATTCAAAGTTCGTGAAGTAATCGAAAAATATTGTAACTTCTTACCTTACCCTATCAAACTGAACGGAAAAGAAATTAACAACCAACATCCTTTATGGCTCAAACGTGCCAATGAAGTAAAAGATGAAGACTACAAAAATTTCTATAGCAAACTATTCCCTATGGAAAGTGAGCCGTTATTTTGGATTCACCTTGATGTAGAAGTTCCTTTTAATTTAAAAGGTATTTTGTACTTCCCTAAAATCCGCCACGAGCTTGACAGTTCTAAAGGCAGAATCAAATTATTCTGTAACCAAGTTTTTGTTACAGATAATGCAAAAGAAATTATCCCTGAATTCTTGACATTGCTTCAAGGATGTATCGATATTCCTGATCTACCGTTGAATGTTTCTCGTTCATATTTACAAAACGATCCGTATGTTAAGAAAATTTCTGAACACATTACAAAGAAAGTAGCTGACAAACTTAACGAAATCTACAAAAAAGACCGTGCTGCTTATGAAAACTTCTGGGATGACATCAGTATTTTTGTAAAATACGGAATGATGAACAACGAAAAATTCTTTGATAAAGTAAAAAATGTATTGATGTTCAAAACTTCTGACGATGTTTACAAAACACTCGATGAATACAAGGAAAAAAACAAAGGTATTAATAAGGAAGAAAACGGAAAACAAGTAGTACTTTATGCATCAGATCCAGAAAAACAAGCGGCTCTAATCGATATGTGTAAAGGTCAAGGACTGGAAGTTATTTATTTCAATTCTATGATTGACGTACACTTTATCCAATTTTTAGAAATGAAAGATACAGGCGTTTCATTTATCCGAATCGACAGTGATACAAATGCTATGCTTTCTGACGATAAAAAAGAAAAAATTGTTGATGAAAACAACAAATCCGTAGATGACAAAATCGAAGAATTATTCAACTCAATCTTGAAACCGGAAGAAAACAAATCTCTCAAGATAAAAGTTCAAGCACTGAAAGATACAAAGATTCCGTCTATTATCGTATTTTCAGAACACATGAGACGTTTTAAAGAAATGAACGCAATGTTCTGCGGTGAAATGGGTGGAGCAGATATTTTCTCCGACCATACTTTGATAATCAACAGTTCAAACGAAATGATTTCAAAGCTGGTTGCTGCAAAAGATGATGCGGATAAAAAAGAATTGGTAGAAAAACTCGTTCTTAATGTTTTCGATTCTGCACTTTTGGCTCAAGACAACCTAAAAGGTGAAAAACTTGTGAAATTCTTGGAAAGAACTACAGAACTTACGGGAATGAATCTGTAATTAATAAATCACACCTTAAAATTTAAAAAGCTATCTGTTTATTGTGACAACAGATAGCTTTTTTTAATTCGGAAAGATTTACGCATAAACATCCAATCTTTCACCGGTTCCTGCGATTGAGGAGCTTGCGGAAGAAGCCATATCTTCCACCTGTAATTGCTGTTCTTCAATGACTTCTGAAAGAACTCCGACTCCCCATTGGTCTTGCAATGAATGCAAGCGGCAAGTAGAAATTACATCAAGATTAATCATGTCTTACCTCCTTTACCTTTCGGAAATGAGATTTTTAAGAAAACAATACATCCGTATTTTAACACAATCGACATTCAAAAAGATAAACAAAAAAAATACTTCTGAATTTTAGAGTATTTTCTTGAATGCTTTACATTTTCCGATTTATTTTATAGTATGCCCAATTATTTTTGAGAAATTAACGGAGAGTGTCATATGGGACTAAAAATTTATAATACATTAAAACGTGAAAAAGAAGATTTTATTCCGCAAAATCCGCCTTACGTCGGAATGTATGTTTGCGGTCCTACAGTTTACGGGAACTCACATTTAGGTCACGCACGCAGTTATACATCTTTTGATGTTATTTATAGATATTTAAAATATTGCGGTTACAAAGTTCGCTATGTACAAAATATTACCGATGTAGGACATTTAGTCGGTGACGCTGATGAAGGTGAAGATAAAATTTCACGTCAGGCAGCACTTGAAAAACAAGAACCTGTAGAAATTGCCTACAAATATGAGTTGTCATATTTTGAAGACATGCGAAAATTGAACATCCTGCCGCCGGATATAAGCTGTCGTGCTACCGGACATATAATAGAAATTATCTCTCATGTTCAGGCATTGATTGAAAAAGGTTATGCTTACGTTACGGATAAAGGCAATGTTTACTTTGAAGTTAAAAAATTTGCATCTTACGGTAAACTATCAGGACGAAACCTTGACGATACAAAAAGCGGTGAAAGAATCGATATAGCAACGGACAAAAAAGCTCCGGAAGATTTTGCGTTATGGAAATCTGCCGACGGCGGACATTTGATGAAATGGCCGTCACCGTGGGGAGACGGATATCCGGGCTGGCATATAGAATGTTCTGTAATGTCACGAAAATACATCGGTGACACACTTGATATTCACGGCGGCGGTATGGATAATATTTTCCCTCACCACGAATGTGAAATAGCACAATCCGAAGCATTAACCGAAAAACCTTTCGTAAGATATTTTATTCACAACAATATGCTTACAGTCAACGGTTCAAAAATGGGAAAATCTCTGGGTAACTTCATTGTATTAAAAGACTTATTTAAAAAAATGAATCCGATGGTTTTGCGTTTCTATATATTGCAATCACATTACAGAAGCGTTCTCGATTTTTCTGACGAATCCATGACCGCAGCCGGAGTAGGATTTGAACGACTTCGCAATTCTATATTTGCATTAAAAGACGTTAAGATTGCCGAAAATGACGATTTGACAGCTTATCCGGAACTTGACGCATTGAAAAAAGAATTCCTTGACGCAATGAACGACGATTTTAATACACCGATTGCGATTTCCGTATTGTATGAAATCTTGAAACATTCAAACAATGAATTGAATAAAGCCGATCGTGATACTGCAAAATTGGAAGCTGTAAAACGTATGATTTTCACTTTTACCGAAGACATACTTGGATTCAACTGGAACATGGCTGACAACACCGATTCCGGCGAAGAAAACAATCGTGAAGATAAATTAATTGAATTTTTAATTGAAATCAGAAAACAATACAGAACGGAAAAAAACTTTGCGATGTCTGACAAAATCCGAGATACATTAAAAGATATCGGTATTACATTAAAAGACGCACCGCAAGGTACGACTTACACTATTTCTTAAATTCTACTGAGGCAAAAATGTTAAAAAAATTTTTGATTATTTTCAGTTTTGTTTTATGCACGGCTGTCCATTCATTTGGACAAGCCTTTGCATCATCAATGAGCATAACAGCCGAAGAAAAACGTTATTTTTTTCAATTCGGAACGGGAATCTACTATAAATTCGATATTGGTTCCGAATTTTTTGCCAATTCATCCAATCGAGTTTTTTTCGATGTTCCGCTGTTTTTCGAAGCTGACTTTCGATTTTTAAAAAACTTTTCTATCAGTACGGGAATATCATTTGATTACAACTTGGAATATTACATCAATGGTGACTATGATATTTACAAAAATTCACTTCTTATAGACGTACCGATTAATTTTAAATTTTATCCGCTGGCAAAAAAAGATGACAGATTTGATTCATTTTATCTGGGAGCCGGGCTTTTCTTCAGAGCATGGGCAGTAAATACATACGCCGCATATTCCGACGACAAAACATATTACGGAAACGCTTACGAACCGGAAAGTGATGTGGTAGCTCCGGGGGATTGTTTTATTCCCGTAAATGTAGGATTGAGTCTATTTTTAGGGAACGTACTCACGCTCAACCAACAAACCGGCTTGGGTATAGAATTATCTTTAAAATACGCATTCATACCCTACGAAAACGGATATATTACCAATCCAAATTACCACGGAACATCCGGAAACACCTTGTTAAGTTTTTGGGGTGACATCGGAATGCGTTTTTTTGTTCGATTTTTGTTGAACAACAAAGCGATGGAATACAGATATTAAATTATTAATACACAGCCCAGATCTCAATTCTATTTTAGGATAGAGGTCTGGGCAATTAATACAAACAATCACATTTTGTCGAGCATATCTTGCAATTGAACAAGTTTATTTTTCAATTTACGAACTTGGTCTAAACTACTCATAATTTTTGATTGCATATAAATATCGAAAATTGCACCGTCAAAAAGGAAATCACCAAAAGAAGAAAAACCAAATTTCATTCGGTAATCTGTCGGAATAGTAAGACTGTCTAATTGATTTTGAAGAATCTGCAAATGATAAGAAATTTCGTTCATTGTATTATTGGCAGAATTTAATTTCCCGTGCTTAAATAAATCGACAATCAAACCGCCGCCGAAAATATCTAAAAATCCCCAATTACGAGCACTTTTAAATTTTCTTTCAGCCTCATCAACCAAAGGTAAAATCTGACGAATTGTATTTTTTACTTCATTCACATTTGATAAATCTGACATAAAAACTCCTACCGAAAAGATGAAATATTATACACCAAAAGTGAGTTTTATAAATGTACATTTTGGTTACAGCCTGTATCCAACGCTTTTTTGCCAATAATTACAGTCCCGTCGACTTTTTTATCCTTATTCATTGCAAATGTCTCTATTAAGTTATTTTGCACTTCATGAACAGGTTATTTTGTATACAAAAAAGGAGACATAAACTTTTCAAACAAAAGTTTTTCTGTCTCCTCACTGCATTTTCTAATTGCTTTCGCTCGATGTTTACTAAAGTAAACATCAAGTGAATGCGTTATTACGTACGTTCACCGTTATAACTTCTCTATTTCCTCGACCGACAAGCCGGTAACAGATGCAATTTGAGTTTGTGATAAGCCCAACGAAATTAGCTTCTCCGCTGTTTCAACGGCTTTTTGATATGCACCTTGCGATATACCTTGCGACAGTCCGTCATCAAAAGCTTCTCTTCTTTGAACCGCAATGTCTGTATCATAATCATATTCTGCCAGTAACATATTTTGCACCTCCGTAGATTTTCGGTTTAAATAATCAGAAAGAAAGCCTTTCTTGATTGCCTGTTTTATCGCATTTGTAAGCGGTTCCGGAACATTGTTTTCAATATTGAAACGCACCTGTTCGATAAACTCAGAATATTGCTTCAATGCTTCGCAACGTTTCAAAATGGGATTTTCCTTATCCACGTTAATATTAATCACTTTCACGGATATTTCAAGCGGATAATTAGCATTTTCAAACTGATTTTTCAATTCGCTGTCGTCGTCAAGTTGCATAAATGCGTCGGACAATTTCATTATGCTTTCAGTCGGATAGTCATCCTTGCCGTTATAAAAAACATAAAACTCCGGTACGGGAAGCTTCACGAGTTTACGCCCAAACTTTTCGTCTTTAGTTGTTATCTTTTCATAAATCCTTGCGATGTATTCCAGAAAACGAAAGGGCATGTTCTTATTGATGGTTGACTGGTGTTCAATCAGAATTACAATTTTCCCATCAATCAACATGGCAATATCATTGTAATACTTCATGTACAATACTTTTTCCAACATAACCGGCTGTACATCGGTAGTTTTCACATCGAGATTCGTCTCATGCAAAGCATTATAAAGTGAAATAAAATTCTCTTTCGCTGTGATATCGTTGGCGAATAAATCTACGAAGACCGAATCTTTGTAATTACGATTTGTTTTTTCTTGTGTCATAATTTCTACCTCTTAATATAAAATTAGGAAGCAATATTTTTTATAACTACTTCCATATACTATAAAGAGTTTTTCATTCAAAAATGCTTACAAAATCGGAAAAAAAATTGATTTTTTTTCATTTTTCCTTGTGAAACGCCATTTAAACGCCGTTTGAGACCATTCAGTTCGGCATTGTTTTACCGGGAAAAATGGGGGAAATTGAATACAAGAAAACAAGTTACCTGAATTATTTCTGGGGATGTGCATTGATTCTATATGTTAAAATATGCTCATTCCAAAACGGAATGAGCATAAAAAACATAAAACTACATAACAGTTATAGCCTTATCAAAAACAAGAGTTCTTATTGTTTTATTAACAAAATTTCCTCTACCGGCAGCAGTTCTAATAATAAGTGTATATTTTTGTCCGGGAATCAAATCTTCTTTTAAAATAACTTCCAAAAAGGTAGACGTATTTTTGAAGAAGTTCTCCTCTTTTACCTTTATCCAAGTAGATTCATCTTTATCATAAAAACCATTTTCATCATTTTTTGCAAAGAACAATCCGACTTGACTCTGATCTCCGGCAATTTTGACACGTCGCCCTTTTATCCTTATAGGCATATTTACCGTCACGGTAAAATCCGTTTTATGAGTAGAAAGGTCTTCGATTGTTGATATCACCGGCAAAGATTCTTCTTGTTGTGTATTTGCAATTTCTGCTTTACTTACAGCACTCAAAGCCTCTTTTGACGGTGAGAAACCTAATGTCAATGAAGGGATTTCCGTTGTATCCGGATTAAGACTCTTGATACCGCCCTGAACATTAGGATATAATGTTCCGAGCTCAAAAAGATTTACAGCAATCCCCTGGCTCAACAAATCTAAAATACTTTCTTTAAAAAGCAAAACCGAAGCAACGAGAGTAGCCTCATCAAATAATTTGGACTTAGTCAAAATCGTTGCAATTACATTGTTCATTCCGGCAGTTGTTCGTTGAACTTTTGCATAACTGGAATCGTCTTGTGTCAAATAATTCTTATGAATTGTTACATTTACTGTTCCGCCTAACGGAGAAATTTTTGAGGTATTCATAATTTTTACCCTCTAAATGTAAAAAAGTATATTTTTGAAAACAAAACGGCTTTTACATGGTATATTTGAGTTCAATTGTTTATATATGTATACGCATGTATATAGTTTTCGCTCCTTTTTGTTTATTGGCGTAAGCAAAAAGGTTTTTTTATTTGTCGAAGCACCGCTGTCAACAAACAAAAAGTTCTTTATTGTCCGCCTGTGCCGTAATTTCTCAAGCAGACATCTACTTATTCTATTCAATAAGCGTAACACCTCATCTATATTAAGATTCATATCAAAAAAGTTTTTCCTTTTTCGACATATATATTATTGCTTCAAGTTTAAAAAAAATCAATAACAAATTCTTACAAAAGTAACATTTTTTGCATAATTTCCATTAAAAACAAAAGAAAATGAGTTTTATCATTTTAAAATCGCATAATAAAAAACGAAATCGGAGGGATATTCTTATTCACACTTGATAAGATTGGACTTCTTACACATGGTAAGATTGGACTTCTTACACATGGTAAGATTGGACTTCTTACACATGGTAAGATTGGACTTCTTACACATGGTAAGATTGGACTTCTTACACATGGTAAGATTGGACTTCTTACACTTGGTAAGATTATACTTCTTACACTTGGTAAGATTGGCTTCTTACACTTGGTAAGATTGGCTTCTTACACTTGGTAAGATTGGCTTCTTACACTTGGTAAGATTGGCTTCTTACACTTGGTAAGATTGATTTCTTACACTTGGTAAAATTAGCTTCTTACACATAATCTTCAAATTACGGAGTATAATATCTTCCGGTTGCAGGTTGACCGGGAAAATTAAAATTAATAGTTCAATCCTCCTTAAAATAAATCCCAGTCAGATCTACAACAGTAGAAA
>JAGANG010000086.1 GCA_017624275.1 Spirochaetales bacterium
ATTCTGATTGAACATCAATCGACAATCAATCAAAATATGCCCTTTCGGTTTCTGGAATACATCGCAAGGATTTACGAGAAAATCACCACAAAAGACGAAAAATTCGGGCGTAAACTTGTGAAGCTTCCGATTCCGGAATTCTATGTTTTTTACAACGGCAAGGATGACTATCCGACAGAAAGCATTATGAAACTGTCAGACGCATTCATACAACTTGACAGCGAGCTAAGAAATCAGCTTGAAAATGCAAATTATCCGCTTGAAATATCCGTGAAAGTGATTAATATTAATGTGGATAAGGAAAACCCGATTTTGAAGCGTTGTGAAGCATTGAAAGAATATTCAGAATTTATTGAGCAAGTACGTTTCAATATTGAAAACGCTGTTTCAGAACCGCTTACGACTGCGATAAAAGAGGCAATCAAGAAAGGCTTTCTTTCAGATTATTTGAATCGAAAATCAACGGAGGTACAAAATATGTTACTGGCAGAATATGATTATGATACAGACATTGCCGTTCAACGACGAGAATCCTTTGAAGATGGATTTTCTGCCGGCGAAGAATATGGACGCAAAGAAGGCATTTCTATCGGGCTGTCGCAAGGTATATCTCAAGGTGCACAACAAGCCAAACTTGAAACAGCGAAAACTTTATTAGCTTTCGGTGATTCGATTGAAAAAGTATCAAAAGTTACCGGGCTGTCACCGGAGGAAATAGAAAAACTTTAACCCCATAAAAAAGGAGCGGAAAGTTTTCTATTGAAAAGTATTATCCGCTCCTCACTATTAACCCTTAAATCTATTGTTTATACCAATAATACCAACCGTTATCAGTAAAATAAGTTGCATTTTGTTCCGGGTCTGTCACATCAAATTCTGTACCACCGGTATAATCTTCATTACGTGTATAATACCAAGTACTTGTATCTTTAAATGTTACATTTGCTAAATTAAAACAACCGGTAAAGACATCATCTCCAATTTTAGTCACACCGCTACCGATTATTATAGTTTCTAATCTATCACAATCTTCAAATACATATCCATCGATAGTTGTAACACTATCGGGTATTATTACACTTGTTAAGTAAATACAACGAGTAAATGCCCTAAAGCCGACAGATGTCACACTGTCAGGAATTGCCACACTTGTTAAGTCACAACCATTAAAAGCCCAATCTCTGATAGTTGTAACGCTATTAGGAATGGTAACATTTCCGGTAACAGCAGGACAACATGAAATCAATTCTGTTTTATCTTTGTTAAATAAAATCTTACCATCATCAGATGCGGAATAATTTTCATTATTTTCACTGACAACAAAACTTGTTAAACCACAATCATAAAATGCACTAGCCGCATAAGTAGTTAGGCTGTCAGGAAGTACTATACTTGTCAACATAGGACAGGCATAAAATGCACAACTGCGAATTTCTTTTACACCATTACTTATGGTTACATTTGCTAAATTATAGCAAAAAGTGAACGTTTGAGAAGTAATAGTAGTCACACTGCCGGGGATTGTTATGCTTGTCAAATTTAAACAATAGCTGAATGCATACATATCAATAGTAGTCACACTATCAGGTATAATAATATCTCCGATAACATCCGGACAACAAGAAATTAATTCTGTCTTGTCTTTGTTGTATAGAATCTTACCGTCATCAGATACTGAATAATTTTTATTGTTTTCACTAACAGTAAAAGCTGTTAAATTCATACAATTACTAAACGCACCGTTACCGATAGTTGTTACACTGTCAGGAATAATTAAACTTTCTAAACTTTCACAGCTGAAGAAAGCTTCTTCCGGGATTTCAGTCAGTCCTGTTGTTCCGCTTAAATCTAAGTTGATTAAAGCTACTGTATTATCTCTTAATGCTTCACACATAATTGAAAAGATTTCAGATGTCATTTCTCCTGTTACTACAAGTGTACATGAACTACGTAAGTTTGAAATAAAGTATGGCAACGCCATTGTAGTTATATTTTTAACAACACCGCCACCGTTTCCGTTCTCTCCGTCTTCACCGTCTTTTCCGGCTTGTGCAAGCAACGTCCATTTTTCACCGTCGTAAATGTATGAGCTGCCGTCTGTTGTATTAAAATATGCCCAATATTTTTCAGGATTTGCCGGCGGTGTCGCAGATGAACCTTGCCAGATGAAACTGTAGTTTTTGTCATCAGAATTTTGTGATGTTATATTTTTATCACCAAGCTTGTTTTCTTTTCCCGCTTCTACAGATACAGTTTCCCATAATGTGCAGTAGTCGCCTTTCATTATTACAATTTGGTAATCCGCTCCGGCCGGCACATCAGAAATTGTGAAAACACCGGCGTCAGTTGTCACTGCCAAATATGAAGTCCCTGCGATTACAACTGTAATTCCCAAATTGCCGTTTTCTTTACCGTCAATCGTTACTTTACCGCAGATAGAACCTGTAGCTGTTAAGTTTAAGTCTGTAGCTGTTACTACTTGGTTTGCCTGCACGACTACATTTGTAAGTACAGCTTTTTCGGTAGAACCGTCAGATGATGCGTAAATTGTGTAAACGCCTTCTTTTACGTTATCAAACGAATATTCGCCGCTTTCTGATGTAACTACATTTTTCATTACGGCTACATCAGAACGTGAGCGACTGCTTATTTGTGAGTCGTAAGCTACAATTCCGTCAGAGGAAACAAGGGTTACTTGTATTCCTGCATGGTTTGCAGTGTTTGTGTAAGTTGCCTTGCCGACAATTTTACCGGTAGTCACAACGTCGTCTTCGTTGTCTTCATTCCCGGTATTTTCGCCGTTTTGATTGCCTTGATTTTGGTTTTCGTTGGTCTGTTGATTGCTGTTATTCGAGCCTACATCTGTCGGCTGGTCACAGCTGAACAACATCACCAAAAGCATAAAGATTATACTTATGCTTTTCATGAAATAGTTTCTTCTCATTTTCTTTACTCCTTAAAGTTGATTTATTTTAACTTCCCGTACGGAAAGTTGATTCCTTGTTTTCAAACCACTTGGGTTTAAAGTTCCTTTCGCAAGCAAAGCTTGCATTAAAAAATCGTTTTGGGTTCAAAACGTGTAAATCTTTAGGAGAGGGGAACCATCTCAAAGTTGCGAATAACGATGAAGTGCATTTATGCACGAATGAAGTGTTTTCGTAAGAAAACACCGAGCAAAAGCACCGAAGGTTCCCCCTCTCCTATAACCTCTCCATTCCTCGGCAAGCTTGGTTTTCTTTTATCTTCCGGTTACTGAGCAACGGTGAGTACGTGTAACGTACGAACGAAGTATTTAACGTCAGTTAAATACCGAGCAAGCTTGTCGAAGTAATCCGTGTGGCTCCTGTCATCCTGAACTTGTTTCAGGATCTCCTCTTGCCTTCCGGTCACTGCGAACTTGTTTCGGAATCTGGATGCTGAAATAAATTCAGCATGACAAACTGCCAAAAAGGCATAAAAAAAGAGCGATCGGAAAAAATCCGAAACCGCTCTGTTTCATTAAATACATTATTAAAATATTGAATATTATTTTTATTTAATACACTTGTTGGCTGTTGGCTGTTGGCTGTTGGCTGTTGGCTGTTGGCTGTTGGCTGTTGGCTGTTGGCTGTTGGCTGTTGGCTGTTGGCTGTTGGCTGTTGGCTGTTGGCTGATTTTGCCAAACAGCGTTTGGTTGTCAAGAGAAATATCATTATAATTAAGCATATTTTTGTAATTGTCATGACTTTCTCCTTTTTCCTGTTTATATTTACTCGCCTTTATTCGAGTTGCAAAATTGCGGTGTATTATATACGGAAAAACTTTTTAAAGTCAAGGTTACGGATTTTATCCCGGAACAGAATCAAGGTCTGTCGTCTATTTCGTTATAGATACTTCGTTTCACTTGATGTTTTCTTAAATACCGAGCTAAAGCCGGTGATAAAATTGCGAACCAATTTTGAGAATAACAGCTTCCGTCAGGACAAATAATCAATCAAACTAATCGACCAAAAAAAACAGCCGGAACTTTTACATTCCGGCCACTCTCTAGGAAATAACTTTGCATTTAATTTTAAGAATTCTTTGGAGAGGAAAAATTCAAATAATTTTTCAAGCAAAGCGTTTTTTATACTCATTCAGAATATGAGCTTCAATTGCGAATTTTCCGCGGCAACAGAAAATTCTATTTTGCTAATCACCCTAGAGAAAAATCAATAAGTTTATACATGGAATTTGCCAAAAATTCTAATACCCTTTTGGGTATTTTAGGTACTTTTTTGTTTTTTTGCTCTTTTTTTTACTAAAATATACATATAGGTGAATAATAGATAATTCATATTGAAATATTTTGTAATGATAAAATCTTTATTTCTAATATTAGAATATTGAAAATATTATTTCAAAATATTTAACCAAAAAAACCTTATTCTTTTAAACAAAAAGCTAACTGAAAAATTGACGGTAATCTTTAATTTTTCTATAATGCGAATAATTTTTTGACTTTGGAGAATATAAAGTGGACTTTAGAGAACTGAGAAAAAAATACATCAGCTTTTTTGAAAGCAAGGGGCATAAGCAAATTAGAGCAGCTTCATTAATTCCGGAAAATGATCCGACCGTACTTTTTACGACTGCAGGAATGCATCCGTTGGTACCTTATTTAACAGGTCAAGTTCATCCGGAAGGAAAACGTCTTGTAGATTACCAAAAATGTATCAGAACTGGTGACATTGATGATGTAGGTGATTCTTCTCATCTTACATTTTTTGAAATGTTGGGGAATTGGTCTTTGGGCGACTATTTTAAAAAAGAAGCTATTTCATGGTCATTTGAATTCTTGACAAAAGAACTTGGTTTTTCTGTAGATCAATTGCATGTCACTGTTTTTGAAGGTGATGAAAATGCAGAACGTGATGACGAATCTGCAAAAATTTGGGAATCACTCGGTATCAAAGCAAACCACATTCACTATAAACCAAAAGAAGACAACTGGTGGGGACCTGCCGGAAATACAGGGCCATGCGGTCCGGATACGGAAATGTTTATCGATACTGGTAAAGAAGCTTGTTCTGATAAATGTGGTCCGGGATGTCGTTGCGGAAAATACATAGAAATCTGGAATGATGTTTTTATGCAATTTAATAAAGATGAAAACGGTAAATATGCTACGCTTTCTCAAAAAAATGTTGATACCGGAATGGGAATCGAAAGAACTGTTGCTATGATGAACGGCAAAAAAACTGTTTATGAAACAGAAAGTTTTACACCGATTATTGCAAAAATCGAAGAATTATCCGGTAAAAAATACGGTGAATCTGAAGAAATTACAAAAGCAATCAGAGTTGTAGCTGACCATATCAGAACTTCTACATTTATTATCGGTGATGAAAAAGGTATTTCACCTTCAAATGTAGGGGCAGGATATGTTTTACGCCGTTTAATTCGTCGTGCCGTAAGATTCGGAAAAACATTGGGAATATCAAATATTTTCCTTTCAAAAGTTGCTGCTGTCGTTGTTGATTTAATGGGAGAATTTTATCCTGAATTAATAGAAAACAAACAACGTATTTTTGACGAACTCGAAAGAGAAGAAACAAAATTCGAAGCTACATTACAAACCGGGCTGTCTGAGTTCAATAAAGTTGCCGCAAAACTTGCTGAACACAATCAAAACTCTATTTCTGGTAAGACCGCATTCAAACTTTATGATACTTACGGTTTCCCTTTAGAATTAACATTGGAATTAGCAAAAGAAAAAAATATGATTGTCGATACTGACGGTTTTGCTGCACAATACGAAAAACATAAAGAAGAATCTCGTACTGCACAAAAAGAGAGTTTCAAGGGTGGACTTGCCGACCACAGTGAAGAAACTACAAATCTTCATACGGCAACTCACCTACTCCATGCAGCTTTACGAAAAGTTTTGGGAGAACACGTTCAACAAAAAGGTTCAAATATTACGGTAGAAAGATTACGTTTCGATTTTTCTCATCCTCAAAAAGTTACTGCAGAAGAATTGAAAGAAGTTGAACGCCTTGTAAATGAGCAAATCCAAAAAGATGTTCCGATTACAATGGACATCATGGCATTAGATGATGCAAAAAAACAGGGTGCTTTGGCGTTCTTTACTCAAAAGTACGAAGAAAAAGTCAAAGTTTATACTATGGGCGATTTTTCTAAAGAAGTTTGCGGCGGTCCTCATGCCGAACATACAGGTGCTTTAGGAAAATTTGTAATAAAAAAAGAAGAAGCTTCTTCTGCCGGTGTGCGTAGAATCAAGGCTGTTCTTGTAAAAGAGTAATCATAATTATTCGCTTTATTTATATCAGAGTATATTTTTATACTCTGATTTATTTATTTTATAGCAAGGAGAAAATTGCATGGATATTTATCAAAGTTTTATAGATAATTCTGAAGAATTTATAATCGGGTTGCAAACAAGACTTACGGCAGCACAAGCTATGGCTCCGGAAAACGGAGGAACCGGGGAATATACTAAAGTTAATATTTTAAAAAATATTCTTACCGGATTAAACTTTGAAGATTTTGAAGAAATTCATGCTCCGGATGATCGAGTTCCATGCAGTTTTCGCCCATCACTTATTGTCACTTTAAAAGGAAAAAACAGAAACAAATCATTATGGATTATTTCTCACTTGGACGTTGTTCCGCCGGGAGATAAAAATTTATGGCACACAGACCCATTCAAAGCCATTGTAAAAGACGGGAAAATTTACGGTAGAGGTACTGAAGATAATCAACAAGGTATCGTTGCTTCACTTGTGGCAGCCAAAGCGTTACTTCACAATAAAATCACTCCGGAAATCGACGTTAAACTTTTGTTTGTAGCCGATGAAGAAGTCGGAAGTAAATACGGCATAGATTGGATTTTAAATAACAGAAGCGATTTATTTCGAAAAGATGACTTAATTTTAATACCCGACGCTGGCGACCCGAAAGGTGAATATATCGAAATCGGAGAAAAATCTATTCTCTGGTTAGAATTTAATATTCAGGGAAAACAATCTCACGGTTCTCGCCCTGATTTGGGAATAAATGCAACACGTGCTTCTTCTAAATTAATGGTAGAATTAGATCGATTATACGAAGTTTTTTCTAATAAAAATGAGCAATTCGACGTTCCGTATTCTACATTTGAACCTACAAAACGTACGTCTTCCGTATCAAATATAAACACTATTCCGGGCAGTGAAACTCTTTGCTACGATTGCAGAGTTTTACCGGTATATAAACTTGATGATGTACTGGCTCAAATTGATTCTGCCGTTGAAAAAATAAAACAAGAAACTCACACAGAGATTACTTATACAATCATGCAGCGTGTCGACGCACCTCAAGAAACACCTGTAAATGCATCCATTGTACAGCAATTAACTGCTGCCATAGAAAAAAAATTAGGATTCAAACCTAAAACTTACGGAATCGGAGGCGGTACCGTTGCGGCATATTTCCGTCAAAAAGGTTACGACGCAGCATTATGGACTACACTGGACGGAACAATGCACGGCCCGAATGAATATTCTTCAATTGAAAATACACAAAAAGATGCTTCTGTTTTTGCAGAATTAATGAGCAATGCCAAATAGGAGAAAGTTTTATGAAATATAAATTAATCAATAATCATTGCGGATTACTTAATCATGAAACATCGGCATTTCAAATAATGAAAAATGAAATTAACGATGCAATAAACAAAGAAACTCCTACTGATTTTTTTCATCATTGCCAATTTTAATTTCTTTGATGCATTTAAAAAACTTTTACCGGAAATAGAAATATTAAATAATGCCGGTAAACTCGGAAAAATTCGAATTTTAATATCTTCTGAAGAAAGCATAACTCCTAAAGATTTTCTTTTCGATTTAAGAAATGATGCTATTACTTTAGGAAAAAGTGACTTTCAACAGATAAAGAAACTCTATAATAATAAAAAAATATCTTTCAGAATAAATTATAAAGATAAAATCAAAACACTTATGTATATCGTAAAAAACGAAAATAAATACAAAGTTTACTGCGGTAACACAAGTTTAACTTCCGAAAAAATAGGAAAAGCTCACATCAGTTTATTAACTGAAGTTACCGGAAAATCTCAAATTAAACAAAAAAAATTCCTACTCTTTTTCAAAAAATTGTGGATGATTTCTGATACACATATTAATAATATCAGAATAATTTGTTATTTAAACGCCTATGCAAATCTTGAACTGATGCATTTGCCTCTTCGTCGTTTTATATCTTCATTTTTGAAAAAGAATAAAAAAGAATATCTGGTAAAAAATATCGGTCGCAATGACTCACCTATCATTGATTTTCAAAATAATGCTTTTTATGCTTGCGTAGAACGAATGGAAAACTACGGAAGCGTTATGTTGTCAAATTCTATAGGTATCAGTGAAAACCGTCTTACGGCACGAGTAATAAAATTTTATTATCTGCGTAACAGAAATATTCTTATAATCGCCTCTGAAGAGCGAATTCTGATATGGAAAAAACTTTTAAAAGAAGAAGGAATGTTTAGAGACGGAATTACATTTCTTGACAGAAAAAATCTCCAATCTCCTGATTTTGACGACTCACAATATGTAGAAAACGATTTTATCATTGTCGACGAGGCTGAATATTTCAGTACGGCAAAAGACATAAACAACAGACGTAAACATTTTCAAAAAATTCTTAATCAAAATCCGGAAGCAAAGTTAATGATGATTTCCAAAAACATCATCAATGACTCACTGCTTGATTTAGTATACATTGTAAATACTTTCATAAGAGGTAGTTACAAGAATATTCTCGAAGAAATCGGAATAAATGAAAAACTTGCCAAATTGGAAAATGATATTTTGAATAAAACGATGAATAATGATTCTATCGATACTATTCAAAACATTCTGGATTTATTTTTGGTACAACAAGAGTTAAAACTTTTTGATTTTAATTCAACAAAAGTTTATGAAGTCGGACAAGAAGCAAATCGTCCGCAAATCATAACTGTCAAATACACATATTCTCATGAAATTTTCACAGCCATATTTGAAAATCTGTTACCGACAATCATGAATTTGAACTTCGAATATACAAAGTTAAAATTTATTAAATACCATGATGAACCTAGTTTGATTCATTGGTACAAGTGGAAAATGTTGAGAAAAATCGATTCCAGTTTGTTTGCTTTTACTGCGACTTGTGAAAATTTCTGTGCAAAAACTCAATTCGTTTCCGGGTTGTTGCGTGGAAATAAAGACAACATGGACGAGGGATTAAAATATTTTACAAGTTATCAAATCGGTAATATTTTAAAATCATTTGAAGATACAACCTTAAAAGAAAAGAATGAAATTATAGGACGTTTAGAAGCCGATTATATTGGAACTACCAAATTATTGGAAAATATCAACAACATAAAATACCTAGGAAACAAAGACGAAAAAATAACAGCATTGTTAAAAATAATTAACAGCGAAAACAAACCGGCTATAATTTTTTCCGAATCTGATGACACATTAAGATATTTACAAAAACGACTACTTGAATACAGAAGCAAAAAAATCGAGGTAATTCCCGGTGAAAATGCATCGTATGACGGTGAGGATATGATTAAAGTTGAGAATTCTGATATAGAAAAAATCTGTCAGGATTTTGAAAATGATGAAATTGAAATTCTTTTGGTAAATGACAATATTCCCGAAGAAATAAAATTGCCCCATGCAAAAGTAATAATCAATTTCGATTTACCTAATATTCCGTTTATTCTAAGTAAAAGAATCAACAAGACAACATCTGACCCTAAAATTAATAAGATTAAAATTTATAATTTTCAATCAGATAAACGTGTAGATAAAGAAATTGAACTATTCGAAAAAATGAATCTTGATGTTTCGGATATTATTTCTTATTTCGGGATTGATTACGTTCAATGGTGTCGTAATATTAAAAACATTACTGATATCTCAAATGACAATATTCAAACTTTGTTGCTAATGACAAAAGAATATAAAGATTTTCTAGCTAAGAAAAATATTGATGATGTGACATACAAAATGCCGCAAAAATTGCCTTATGACGATATTTCTTTGCGACAGTTTATAAAATATTTGGATATTTCTGAGGAAACTTTGAAATTGACAGAGAATAAATTTAAAAAGCCTATTTATACAATTTTAAAATCTGACCAAGAGTCTTTTTATATTATTTATCTGACATCAAGAGGACTAAAAACATACAGTAATATTCATTTCTCTGAAACTGAGGTAAATCGTGAGATTACAACGGACGAAGCAGAAAAAATTACTGATATTATAAAAAATGAAATAAAATCTGAAAATGATTTTATAGAAGTAATAGGAATTATTGTATACACAAAAAACTCCTACTAATTTTAGAAAAAAGGAAAAGAAATTATGTTTGCTGAAAGAATAAAAGCTTTAAATCCTTATGTCCCGGGGGAGCAACCCAAAGACAGAGTTTATATAAAATTAAATGCTAATGAAAATCCTTATCCGCCGTCTCCACGTGTGCAAGAAGCATTAAATGAATTTGATTCTTCAATTTTGCGACGATATCCGGATCCGGATGCTAATGAATTACGAAAAGCATTTGCTTCACTTGTGGGGGTAACTCCGGATATGGTTTATGCCGGAAACGGTTCAGATGAAATTCTTTCATTTATATTTTATACTTTTTTTGACAGCAAACTTCCTGTTGTTTTACCACAACATACTTATAGTTTTTACCCGGTATATGCCAGTTATTACAATATTCCTTTGCATAAAGTTCCGCTAGAAGATGATTTTTCTATTTCAATAGACAAACTTTTGAAAGTTGAAAGTTGCGGAATAATCTTTGCAAATCCAAACGCACCTACGGGACGTTTTATGTCATTGGCTGATTTGCGAGAACTTTTGACAAAATATGATTCCGATAAACCTGTAGTCGTTGATGAAGCCTATATTGATTTCGGTGCAGAAACTGCAATTCCTTTGTTAAAAGAATTTCATAATCTTATAATTATCAGAACATTTTCAAAAAGTTATTGTTTTGCCGGAGCCAGACTCGGTTTTGTGATTGCAGCACCGGATGTCATCAATACTTTTATAACAGTAAAGAATTCATTCAATCACTTCCCTATTGATTCTATTATTCAAAAATTGGGAATTGCAACTTGTAATGATTATACTTATTATCAAGAAATTAACGCAAAAATTGCAAAGACCAGAGATTGGTTCAGCTGTGAACTGGAAAAATTAGGATATGACGTAATTCCGTCAAAAACAAACTTTGTTTTTGTTAAAAAAACCGGCTTGTCAGGAGAAGAAATTTATAAAGAAGTTAAAAAATCCGGTATTTTAATTCGTCACTTTAATCACAGTGGAATCGAGAATTACGTAAGAATTACAATAGGAACGCAAGATGAAATGGATTTATTACTCAATGCAATGAAAAACATTTCATCTAACTAGAGGTTGAAATGCAAAAAAAAAAATATAGCTCAAGAAAATGATATTCGAGAAATAGATTTTTTGTTTTCCTCGCAATCAACAAATAAAAAAGCAACAGCTCATTTTCCGTCTGCGACTTCAAAACTAAACGAATGCAGATTTTCCGATTTACAAAAACCGGAACGCAAAAGTGACACAATGCAAGAGTGAATTACGTTATAAAATGAACAATAAAACTAAAGCTATACTATTGATGCTTCTTTCTTCATTATCATTTGCAATAATGGCGTTCTTCGTAAAACTTTCCGGAGATATTCCGCTATTTCAAAAAGTTTTTTTCAGAGATTTAGTAGTTGTAATATTTACACTTTGCGGACTCGCATCGATAAAAGTCTCACCTTGGGGAAAAAAAGAAAACAGACTTCAATTGTGGTCACGGGGAATTTCCGGTTTTATCGGAGTAGCATTTTATTTTTACTCGGCAAGTCATCTGTATTTATCAGATTCAACAATCATTAATAAACTTTCTCCCTTTTTTACTACATTGTTTGCTGTTTTATTGCTAAAAGAAAAAATCAAGCCACTACAAATTTTTGCTCTAGTCTTATCACTATTCGACGGAATACTTGTTGTCAAACCGGAATTTTCAATGTCCGTATTTCCAGCATTTTGCGGAATAATAGGTGCAATAGTCGCCGGTTTTTCGTATGCGATGGTAATCAGTCTGACAAATCGTGAAGAGCCGTTAGTTGTAGTTTTTTATTTTTCAAATACTTCGGTCTTGTGTTCATTCTTTTTAATGCTGGCAAATTTTCAAATTCCTACATTACAAAATTTAATAATCTTAATTTGTACCGGAATATTTGCTACCGGCGGACAAGTACTTTTGACTTATGCTTATAAATACGCCAAAGCATCATCAATTTCTGTTTACAGCTATTCAATAATTATTTTTTCAGGATTACTGGGCTTTATTTTCTGGAAAGAAATCCCCGATTTTCGTTCTGTAATCGGCGGACTTTTCATTATTATATCCGGATTTGCATTGTATATTGCGCAATACTTGCAAAAGAAAAACAGATAATTTTTTTATTTATCGATTGATTTTTTTTATTACTTCAAAAATCTTGCCGGAAAGTTCATTTAATGAATAAGGTTTTGTAAGAAATCCATTATATCCGCAGCAATTAGCAAGTTCTCTTTTTTCACTTGCACCGGACATAAAAATTACGGCTATATCATCACGCAATTCTTTTAATTTATTAAAAACTTCCAATCCGGACATTTCAGGCATTATTAAATCTAAAAGAACAATAGAAATCTGATTATTATTACGAAAAATTTCTATTCCGTCGCTTCCGTTATCTGCAAGTAAAACTTTATATCCGCATTTATTTAACATTTGTCCGGTAACTTTAAGCAACATTTCATTATCATCAATAACCAAAATTGTTTTCCCCGAATCCAAATCCACAATAAGATCTTCGTCCTTATCTGCTTTTTTTTCCATAATCGGTAAATAAACACGAAAAATACTGCCCTTATCAGGTTCTGATTCTGCACTCAACCAACCGTTATGACGCTTTATCAAATTCTTGCAAATAGTTAAACTCATATTTTTGCCTTTTGTATTTTCATCAACGTATGATGAATCCAAAATCGCCTTTAACTTCTCATAATCAATACCGATTCCGCTGTCTTGAATCTCTACACAATAATATTCCGTTCCGTTTCCATTATCTACAATTTTTCTGGCAAGATTAATTTTCAAATCACCTTGCCATAAGTCTCCGTTTTTCCGTTGAACAGTCATTGCATTAATCGCATTTAATATTAAACTCAAAAATATTTGTTCTAATTGATAAACATTTCCTTGGATAACAGCTTTTTCCGTATTCAAATTATCAGTAAAATTCAAAGCTATTTCCGGCGGAATCGATGGCGACAAAATCGACAAAATATTATTAAGTAAATCTCGTAAATCAACTTCAGATATTTCACTTTCATTCCAATTAGATACAAAAGAAAGTTTCTTAATCAAATTGCAACTTCGCTTAGAAGCTTTTTCTATTACTTCAAGCATATCTTTCAATTCAGCTTTTTCTTCCGGTAAAGAATCAAGCTCAAACTTTGCTAAAAAATTAGCTCCCATAATTTCGCACAATAAATTATTAAAATCGCATGTAATATTACGAAGTATTTTTTTGGTATCTTCAATTCTGAAATTATCTAAAAGTTCATTTTCCTTTATTATAAAGTTCGTTATATCATCCAGTCTGATAATTCCGCGAACTTCACCTCGATACTCAAACGGATTTAATGTAACTGCATAATATTTGTCATTATCACAACATTGAAAGGTTTGCACTTTATGATTTTTTAAATTGTTAAATAACAAATCTGTAATATTTTCCGTAAACGGCAAAATTTCAGATAACGGAAATAAATTTGCCGACTCACAATCTTTTTTCGTGAACATATGCATTTGTTCATTCTGTTGAATAACTATAAGTTCTTCATTTACAATCACAAGCATTGCCGGAACAAGATTAAAAACTGTATTCATATATTCTTGAGCTGCATGTTCACATTCTTCCGTATAAATACGCTTCTTTACTTCCTGTTGCATTTCTTCGTTACTAAGTTCAAGCTGACGAATTAAAAACGCTTTATGCTGAAAACTTTTTGTCAAATCCATCATTAAATCATTAAATTCTTGAATCAAAAGTCCTATTTCATCTTCCGATGAAAGTGAAGAAACTAAAGTTGCACTAACATAACCGGATTTTCTATATTGCTGAATATGTTTAATTAACATTTTAAGAGGATGAATAACTGAAACTTCTAAGAATAGAAAAATCACAAGTGAAGAAAAAACAATAATAAAAAGCAATGTAAAAAGAAAATCACTGAAATAAGAAAATCGCTTTTCTTTGATTGCTTTATCTGAAAATATAACTTCTATATTACCTTTTTTTTGATCATCAACAACGATTTCTTCCTTTGCAATGTTTATAATCCGTGGGTCATATTGAAACTTTGGCTCAACTTTTACACTTACAGGCAACCAATCTTCATTACGTTCAAAACGTAACATCAAAGATTTTTTTGTATCATAAAGTGTAATTGATTGAATCGATAAATTCGCATCCATTTCATTATGAAAAAATTGCTCAACATATCCTTTCCGCTTATCATCCGGCTCAAAAGAATACAAAATAGAAGAAACAGTTTGCAAACGAGTCAAAATTTCCTGTTCATTAATGCTTATTTGACGCAATTCTTTTGTACGATTGGAATAAATAAAAAGGTATAAGAAAAATGAAAACGTTAATATTATTGTTAATATTAATGTCACTAATGTCTTAATTGAAATGGATTTTATATTCATCAACAAGCTCTTTTTAATAAAAAAATAAATTTATTTTAATATTGGCTTACTTAAATAACACTTTTTTATTAAAAAGTAAAATATTAAACTGTATTAATATAAAAAAAATAATCTTATTTTTGTAGATAAAAAAAATCTCCTGAAAACCTGCTAAAATAGTTTTCAGGAGATTTGTCTGAACATTTTAGAAGAAATTATTCCAAATCTTCAATCATTTTTTCAACTTTTTCCAATTTTTCATTCAATGTTTTAATCGTTTTTTCTATTTTTTCTTTTTCCTTTTGTAACTTTTTCTTGGGATCCTGCAATGTTTCTCTTTCATCTTCTTTCATTGTAGAATCTTTCATTTGAACACGAACCGCATCGGGACTGCTTTCTTCTTCCATCAATGCCTGAACTGCTTCTTCACGTGCAGAACTACCTTTAATAGAAGAAATCATTTTCATATTATCAAAACCGACTTCCGGTGGTAAATCCAGCTCACTTATTTTCATAATAGTTTTGGCTGTATTATGCTGCAATTTTAACTCTCTATCTACGTAGTCATCAAAAAATAAATTATTTTTAACACAAAGTAACGCAACATCTTTCAATAAAAGCCCCAATTCTTTCATTTGTTGAGCATTATTTTTTAAATAATTATCTTTTATTTTTTGTGTCAACGTCAAAAATTCCGGATTATTACGAAATGGATTTTGATAAATTTCCAATTCTTCTGCTTTTTTTAATAAGGTATGAAAAATTTGCCAAAATCGAGCATTATGACAACGATTTGTTAATAACGGTCCATATTTTACATGATGAATATGATGTGCAAATTCGTGAATTCCGGTATATATAAGTCCATTATCTTCATTAAAATTTTTATTATGAATAATAATCTCTTTTGTTTCCGGTTTATATAATCCGTGAACTTTTTTACTTGTTTTCCCACTGAAAACCAACAAAAAGTCTCCGGCATTAGGTTCTAGCATTAACAATTTTTCTTTTAATTGATCTACATTCATTTTTACCTTCCTCGGCATGATTAATAGGATAAAAGAATTAAGTTGTCAATTATCCGAAAGTTCTCATTTATACTAAAACGGCATAAGGGTCTGTCGTCTATTCCATTGAGTAATACTCTTTTTCCGTAATATCTTCCCATACCTGGTAAAAAGGATAATCCGCAGCACGTTTTACAAGCCCGGCTCGGACAGCGTTTTCCTCGATGTACACAAAAACACGCACTAAATCCGTCAAATCTTCAATAATTCTACTGAAAAATCTGTCTTTCCATGCACTTCCCTCCGAGTCGAAAGTTCTGTTTATCCATTGAGTGAAACGTTGCTTTATATATTTCATGATTTCAGACAGATTTTCATCCTCGCCGGGCTGAATCTCCATGTGAAAATGTGTGTCGAGAATGCAGATATTTTTGATTTTCATTTTAAACTTTTCCGCTGCTGCGTGGATTAACGTCAACAGGTATTTTTTGATTCTGTCGCACATGATAATTTGGACGATTCGGTGAAATTTGTTGCATACGTGATAATACGCATTCTTTTTTAATTGTCGTGGTTTTCGCATTTTTATGCCTCCACAATGTTTTAATGCGTTTTAGGGGCAATTCTATTGCACGATTGATTATTTTTTTACAAGTTTTCACATTTTATTTAATTTTAGAGGTATGTTGAGTTGGGAAAACTGAAATTGCATAGGTGCCGGACGTTCATGCGGAAACAGAATATACGACAGACCTCAATCCCAATATAGGATACTTATCTGGCACCATAGTAACGCCATTACATCAAAAACGATACTTAAATACCAAAATAGAATTAATGGTGAGTTCATCATGAACGAACAATGATGAGTTCGTAGAACGAATGAAATGTTTTCGCAAGAAAACATCAGGTGAAACGGAGTATTTAACGCAGTTAAATACCAAAATAGAATTAGGGTCTGTCGTCTATCCAAAAACAAAAAAAGACTGCCCATATACAAGCAGTCCCTATTAAATTCTAAAACTTATTAAGCGTTTCTACAATCACACGCCCCTTATCTTCCAATGAAAGATTCTCATCAACACGTAAAAACACACAATCAGGATGTTCTCCTTTAAGAAATACCTTACCCTTTGAAGCGGACATCAATCCCATAAGCTTCATCACATCAATTTTTTTACCTGCAGAAAACTTTATTCGGATTACATCGATAGTCTCAATCTTGGTTTCCGTAATTCGTTCTGTCATTTCCGATATTCCCATCTTGCGACAAATAATACGAATCTGACCCAAATAAAGCAATCGTTCAACTTCTTGCGGTATACGTCCATAACGGTCAGAAAGAAGTCGTCTGATTTCTTCCAAATCTTCATCACAGACAACGCCGGATATTTTCTTATATATTTCGATTTTATCCTTAGGATCCAAAATATAACTATCCGGTATAAAACCGGTATATTTTATATCAAGGTACAATTCTTCCGGCTCTGTCAAATCTTCAAGTAATTCAGGATTATCAGATTTTTTCTGGATTTCACGCACGGCATCAGACAACAACTTACAATACATACTGAATCCTACTGCAAGAATGTCTCCGTGCTGTTCAGGACCTAATAAATTTCCCGCACCTCGAATTTCCATATCTTTCATTGCGACTTTAAATCCACTTCCCAATTCTGTGTATTCTGAAATTACTCGCAACTTTTTCATCGCATCTTCACTGACTGCTCGTTTTCCCTCATAAAATAAATACGCATAAGCTTTAAGATTTGAACGTCCTACTCGTCCTCGCAATTGATACAACTGTGCCAATCCGAAACGATCCGCTCTGTCTATAAAAATAGTATTTGCCCGAGGAATATCTATTCCTGATTCTATAATTGTAGTAGTCAATAAAATATCATACTTGTATTCAATAAAATCATGAATTATATCTTCAAGCTCTTCAGGATCCATTTGTCCATGTGCCACGACTACTCTTGCCTGCGGAACAACTTGCTCCAAATATTTTGCCATTTCATAAATTGTTTTTATACGATTATAAAGGAAGAAAACCTGACCGTTACGTGCCAATTCATTTTCTATCCCCATTTTAAGAATCTCTTGATTAAACTCCATTACATAAGTTTCTACCGGTAATCTTTCCCTCGGCGGCGTATTAATTACCGACATATCACGAATTTTTGCCATAGACATATGTAACGAACGAGGAATCGGTGTTGCCGTCATTGAAATACTGTCAAGGTTCATTCTGAGTTGTTTCAATTGCTCTTTATGTTTTACGCCAAATCGATGCTCTTCATCAATAATCAATAAACCAAGATTTTTATATTTAACATCTTTTGATAACAATCTATGCGTACCGATTACAATATCAAGCTCGCCTGCAAGTAAATCTGCAAGTATTCGTCGTTGCTCTGCCGGAGTTCTGAAACGTGAAAGCATCTCAATTTTTATCGGGTAATCAATCAAACGCTCTTTAAAATTATTATAGTGCTGCTCTGTCAAAATTGTAGTAGGAACAAGAATCGCAACTTGTTTACCACTCATTACAGCTTTAAATGCAGCACGAATTGCAACTTCTGTTTTTCCGAAACCGACATCACCACAAATCAATCTGTCCATAGGACGTGAAGATTCCATATCTCGTTTTACTTCTTCTATTGTAAGAATTTGATCTTCGGTTTCGTCATACGGAAATTTTGCTTCAAATTCCTTTTGCCAAGGCGTATCCGGTGCAAATGCAAATCCACGTTGATTCAATCGATAAGAATAAAGACGTACTAATTCTCCTGCCAATTTATTAACAGACTCTTTTACTTTATTTTTGTCTTACTCCAGTTTTTACCGCCGATTTTGTCAAGTCTGGGTTTATCTCCGACATCACCGGAAATATACTTTTGAATAAAATTCATCTGTTCTATAGGAATAAAAACCTTATCATCATCAGCATAAATAATCCCGATGTAATCTTTTTCTACGCCTTGGCTTTTCACACGTTCAATTCCGGTAAATTGACCTACTCCGTGGTGAATATGAACTACATAGTCGCCCGGTTTTAAATCAATAAATGAATCAATTACTTCAGTTCTGCGTGTATTAAAATGTTTTGAAATCTTCGTCCGTTTACCAAATATTTCACAATCATTCATACAAATGACTTTTTGATTTTGTGCTACAAATCCGCCGGACAACGCAATAGGAAGAATAAAAAGTTTTCCTTTACAATCTACAGTCAATGCATCTTCACTTACCAACGGTTTAAAATCTTGGAAAAGAACGGATAATCTGCCGCATTGAGTTTCCGTCACTACAAAAATACAAACGTTGTATCCTTCATCTAAATATTTTTTTAAATCCTCTTTAAATATATTTAAATCTCCGGAATAAACATTAATTCCGTGCATGGGGAAATGAACCAAATTGCTATTGTTTATCTGCTGAAAATAATCGACATGAATTACCTTTCCCGCCTTATTTACCAATTCATCTAACGTAAACAATTGTTCTTCCGGCGAAAATTTAGGACGATATTTATTATATGACGCATTGAAATTTGCCGTAAAATCATCAAACAATTCACTTTCACGCCGTTGTAAAACATCAAAATCATTAAATATAAGAAGCGGCTCTTCCATATAATCCAAAAGCGAATATTTATCATAAAACAATCGCTGATAAAAATGTTCTCCGTCAAAAGGTAGAAAACTCTTTAATTGCTCTTCAAGATGTTTGCAATTATCTTCGTCTCCGCCTATATCTAAAATAGAAATTAATGCTTTTTCCAATATTTTATTATCATAAAGAATCTCTCGAAAAGGCGGCAGTGTAATTTCTTCCAATGTATCCTGACATTTTTGAGTATCCGGATTAAATAAACGAATCTTTTCAATTTGAGTATCAAAAAAATCCAAACGCACCGGACTGGATACCGAAGAATAATAAATATCTATAATTTCACCGCGAATAGCAAATTCGCCCGGATACGTAACTTGTTTTACTCGTTCATAACCGGCATTTACAAGAAATCGCCCCAAATCTTCATGCTCGTAACATTCACCTACACGAATCGTTTTAAAATATTCCGCAATAACGTTCTTGGGTACCATAGTAAATAAAACAGCTTCCAATGAAGTAATCACAGTAACCCGCTTTCCGCTCAACATTGCACGAATCACTTCCATTCGTTTTGAAGCAATTTCACCGGAAACAACTCCCAATTGATACGGAGTAAGAGAAAGCGTCGGAAAATAATAAACGCTTTGTGCTTGGAGAGTTTGAAAATCAGAATAGACAAGTTTTGCTTCTTCATCATTACGACAGATTACAACAGTAGAACGTTCAGACTTACTGCCAGCTCTTTTTGCCATATACGAAAAAAAACTTCCTGCTATACCTGTAACATGCAATACAGAATCATCATTACCCAAGACAAAATCCTGTAACCTTTTCAATTCCGAAAGTTTTAAAAATTTTTCATCCAACCATTTATTTACTCGCATATTACTAAACCTTTTCCTTTTGCAGTCCGATATTTTGGATTATGAAAAAGACTATATTATTTACATTATTTGCATTATTGACAATTTCAGCTTATTCTCAACCGATATCAGTGAATATAGAATTCACTCATCCGAAAATCTTCAAAATGAACGAAGATATATACATTGACGTGAAACTTTCGAATAAGGAAGAAACACCTTATTCTTCATTGATAGCACAAGATAAAAGATACTCATTCGACTTTGAGCTTACGTCACTTCAGAATAAGCAACAAAAACATTCGGCGGAATATAGCAATTTTTTCAACAGGGTGCAACCCGTTTTCCATTCGGTAGTACGCCTTGAAGAAAACGAAGGTTATACTTACAGAGTTTTGTTAAATGATTATTTTGACATGAATATTACGGGACAATACATTTTGAAATGTGTTTATTACCCTGAAATGAAACTCAGCAATTCTGTAAACAATACTGTAGTAAAATCTAACAGCATAACTTTAAATATCTTGCCTACAAATTCTGATGAATATTTTATTCAAGAACAAATCGCATCAGAGCAAGAAAAATCATTAGTAATGGAAAAGAAAGCTCCGGACGAAGTTGTAGACTATATGTTAAAAGCAAGAATCAACGGCGAATGGGAAAAATTCTTCCTGTACATTGATTTAGATAAAATGATAAGTGCAGATATTACATTCGGAAAACGCTATAAAAAAGCTGATTCCGATAAACAACAAGAAATCTTAAGAGAGTACAAAGAATACTTAAAGAAAGACAAGATTAATGAAATCAGTTATCTGCCTTGCCAATTTGAAATTATAAAAACAGAATACACTGCCGGCAGCGGAAAAGTTGATGCTTTTGTAATGTTTAAAGAACACGACTATATAGACAAAAAATATTACACTTACTTCCTTAAAAAACAGGATGATAAGTGGAAGATTACCAACTACACGGTATCAAACACTTCCGGTCACTAAAATATTTTAGTAACCGTAAAAAAAGGATTTTACCGACAGGTGTAAAAATCTGTCGGCAAATTAAATAAACTCTCCTAATTTTTTTAGAAACGCCCTTTCCTCCCCGGTAAAAAAGGCGTTTCTTTTTTTTATTATTCAGCTGTTATTTTTCCCATAAAATACGCAGCAATCGCACATGCGACCATTAAAATTATACCGATTACAAGAAAACCGATTGATACATTCTTATAAGCTTCTGATTGATAAATAATCGCAAAAGGCGATGCCAATATTAAACCGAAGATTCCGCAATATGTAGAAACTCCGTGACGATGAAATAAATAATTGATTAATTTTGCAACTCCGAATATCCCGATAATTACACCGATACCAAACGGTACTAAAACGACACATTGCGAAAGAAGTGCGTTGATATCAAAAGCCTTCAATGCATCAAAGAAAATTTTTATTCCGTTGAGTATTCCGTAATAATAACCGATTATCATCAATACCATCGACCCACTCACTCCGGGAATAATCATTGTCGCAGAAGCTAGAACACCGACCAAGAATAAAACAATTGCAGTCAACACACTGGGCTGAATAGTATTTAAAGCGTCATCATTACCTTTTAAAAGAGGTAAAACAATTACAACTGCCATAAATAAGAAAAAACATAAAATATCGACTATGTTAATCTTCTTTCTGCTTTCAATTCTTTTTTCATTCAGCTTTCCCCACAACATCGGCAATCCACCGAGAATCAGTCCGATAAAAGCCATACATGTCGGTAAAGTATAATTTTTCAATAAATATTCCACTACATATGTAAAACCGACAATCCCGATTCCCATTCCGATTACTAACGGAATCAGGAACAGTACATTTTTACAAAAGTTCTTAAATAACCCGGTCAAACTTTCAATAATGCGGTCATACATTCCGAGAGTTACCATCATCGTGCCACCGCTTACTCCGGGAATAATGTTTGCAATACCTATTATCATTCCGCAAAATATACGTTTTAAAATATCCATCAAAATCTCCTTGGTAGTTTTTCAGGCAACATATATGAAAATCTTTTTTTAGACAAGCCAATTTGTCCGTTTACAAACTTAAATCTTCCCATAAGTCAAATGAATAATTGAAAAAAACACTTTTTTATAGTATTTTGTAAATCTTTTCAGGCACAGACTATAATCGAAATTTTCATAATAAATATTTTTATTCATGGGGGTAAAAATGAAGCTAAGAACTTTCCAAGGCGGAATACATCCGTTCGACGGAAAAGAATTATCAAAAAACAAACCAATAACAAATCTTTCACCTAAGGGTGAAATGGTGTTTCCGCTTTCTCAACATATCGGAGCACCGGCAGTCACTCTGGTAAAACCCGGAGATTCAGTTCTGGTAGGTCAGAAAATAGCTGAAGCACAGGGCTTTATCAGTGCATGTATTATCAGTTCGGTTTCAGGAATCGTAAAAGCAATAGAACCACGCCTTACTACTTCCGGAGCAATGGCTGAATCTATAGTAATAGAAAATGACAACGAATACAAAAAAATTGCCGGATTCGGAGTCGAAAGAGATTATACAAAATTATCAAAAGATGAAATTCGTACTATTATCAAAAATGCCGGAATCGTAGGAATGGGAGGAGCAGCATTCCCTACTCATGTAAAACTTACTCCGAAAGATGAAAACGGTATCACACATGTAATAGTAAATGCTGCCGAATGTGAACCTTACTTAACATCCGATTACAGAATGATGTTGGAAGAACCGGCAAATCTTATTACCGGATTAAAAATTATATTGAGTCTCTTTGACAATGCAAAAGGTGTAATTGCCATAGAAAATAATAAACCGGATTGCATAGAAACTCTTGATAAATTATTAACACCGGAAGACAAAAATAAAATCTGCGTTATGCCGTTAAAAGCTAAATATCCTCAAGGTGCCGAAAGAAACCTTATTTACGCCGTTACCGGTAAAAAAATAAATTCTAAAATGCTTCCTGCCGATGCCGGCGTGATTGTAAATAATGTAGATACAGTGATTTCCGTTAAAAATGCGGTTTGCAATAACATTCCGTTAATCAGACGAATTATTACTGTTACCGGAGACGCTGTCGTAAATCCTCAAAATTTCTGCGTGCCTACAGGAATGTGTTACCAAGAATTAATCGATGCTGCCGGCGGATTTAAATCAACACCCGAAAAAATTATTTCCGGCGGACCGATGATGGGAACTTCATTATACAATACAAATGTTCCGGTAACTAAAAACTCATCCGCAATTTTAGCACTTACAAAAGATGAAGTCGCCGAAAAGCCAGAAACGCCTTGTATAAGATGCGGTCGTTGTGTTTCTGTTTGCCCGAGTCGCCTTATTCCTCAAAGGTTACAAGAATATTCAAATCGATTCGATAATGAAGCCTTTGAAAATAACTACGGAATGGAATGTTATGAATGCGGAAGCTGTACATTTATATGTCCGGCAGGTCGCAAATTAACTCAATCATTCAAAGAAACTCGCAAAAGTATTATTGCTCAACGAAAAAAGAAGTAACAGGAGAAAAAATATGAGTGAACAATTATATCATGTATCATCTTCCCCTCACATTCGCAGTCAAGTTACTACGGCTTCGATAATGAGAGATGTTACATTTGCATTATTACCGTCATGTTTATTCAGTGTATATTGGTTTGGTTTGCGTGCATTAGTAGTACTGGCTATTTCCGTAATAAGCTGTCAAGCCGCCGAATTATTATATTTTCGTCTTGCAGGCAAAAAAAGAGTCGCCTACGAATGCAGTGCCATTGTTACCGGACTTTTACTCGGAATGAATCTACCGTCAACAATTCCATTATGGATTCCTGTTGTCGGCGGTTTTTTCGCAATCATTGTAGTAAAAGAATTATTCGGCGGATTGGGAAACAATTTCATGAACCCTGCCCTCGCCGCACGCTGTTTTTTATTAATAAGTTTTGCCGGACCGATGACTTCGTTTTCTGTCAAAACAGCATCTTCAAATATTTGGTTAGGTGCGGCATCGGTCGACGGACTTTCTTCCGCTACGCCGCTTGCTGTAATAAAAAATGCCGGTAATTCTACCGAAGCATTGCCTAGTTTATTCGATATGTTCTTTGGTTTTACAGGCGGAGTTATCGGAGAAACAAGCATTTTATTTTTATTACTCGGTGCCTTATATCTTGTAATTCGTAAAGTTATCAGCTTGAAAATTCCGCTTACTTACATTTTATCTTTCAGTGTTTTTATATTAATCAACAATTTAGTAAAAACAGGGACTCCGGATTTTATCGGAATTGCTCGCCAATTATGCGGCGGAGGTTTGGTACTGGGAGCATTCTTTATGGCTACGGATTACGTAACCTGCCCGATTACTCCTATGGGAAAAATCGTATTCGGAATATGTTTGGGAATAGTTACAGCAGTATTCAGACTTTTCGGAAACAATGCTGAAGGTGTTTCTTACGCAATTATTTTCTGTAATATGCTCGTTCCGTTAATTGAAAAATTAACAATTCCTGCTGCATTCGGACTTTCTAAAAAAGGAGGCAATGCAAATGGGAAATAAAAATGCTACCGCAACAATTCTTATTGATGCCTCTTTATTATGTTTAATAACACTATTTGCAGCATTGTGTCTCGGTGCAGTATACGAAATCACCAAAAAACCGATAGAAGCTGCAAGTAAAAAAGCAGAAAACAAAGCATTAGTAGCCGTAATTCCAGGTGCTCATAACTTCAATGCTATTCCAAAAGAATTTTCTATTGTAGATCCGGAAGACGTACTACGTGAAAATAATTTTGAGAAAATCAAAATAGAAGACACTAAAATTGCATTTGATGAAAATGAAAACGGAATCGGTTATGTAATGCGTATCAATTCTTCTCTCGGCTACAGCGGCGATATCGTGTTTTTGTTAGGATACAGATTTGACGGAACTACTACCGCAATTGAATTCTTAGAAGTCAGCGAATCTCCCGGATTGGGACTTAATATAAAAGAAGATTTCTTTAAAAATGATTTCAAAAATAAGAAGGTCGAATCTTTTAAATATATTAAAAATCGTGATAAGAACACTCCTAAAAATGACGGTGATGTTGATGCATTAAGCGGAGCAACAATTTCTACACATGCAGTAGTAGAAGCTGTCAATGCCGGAATTTGTTACGCAAAAAGTTTAACTGCAAAACAAATCGGTTTCAGTGATGTTCAAAAAAATCAGGAGGAAAAATGAACAAATATGCAGAACGTATATACAACGGACTGATAAAAGAAAATCCGACATTTGTATTAATGCTCGGAATGTGTCCTACCCTTGCAGTTACTACTTCCGCCGTCAACGGAGCCGGCATGGGATTGACTACTACAGCCGTTCTTATAATGTCAAACTTTATGATTTCACT
This sequence comes from Spirochaetales bacterium, assembly GCA_017624275.1. Lineage (GTDB taxonomy): Bacteria > Spirochaetota > GWE2-31-10 > GWE2-31-10 > GWE2-31-10 > RGIG8597. The sequence continues at coordinate 25,717 of JAGANG010000086.1, forward strand.
TTTACGTAAGGCAATTCCCGAAAAAGTACGAATGCCGGCGTTTATCGTCATAGTAGCGTCATTTGTTACTATTGTACAAATGATACTCAAAGCGTATTTTTATTCACTAAATGAAGCTCTGGGAATTTATATTCCGTTAATCGTTGTAAACTGTATCATTTTGGGACGTGCGGAAGCGTATGCTTCAAAAAATACCCCGTTTCTATCAATATGTGACGGTATAGGAATGGGATTGGGATTCACAGCCGGACTTACAATTATCGGAATGTTCAGAGAAATTCTCGGTGCCGGACAAATCTTCGGCATTACAGTATTACCGCAGGCATTTCCTCGTTTTACAATATTTGTAATGGCTCCTGGAGCATTCTTTGTATTGGCTGCACTTACAGCTATCCAAAATGCAGTTAAAATGAAGAAAAAAGGCGTAAAAGCATTATCAGAAACTGAAAATTGTGCTTCATGCAGTTTAAATTGCGGTTGCAGCGGTTTCTGCCCGGAAAAAGATAAGGAGGCTAAATAATGTTACTGCAAAAATTGGGACTTATTCTTGTCAGCAGTGCGTTGATAAACAATGTCGTATTAAGTCAATTTCTCGGACTTTGTCCGTTCTTGGGAGTTTCAAAAAATACAAAAACAGCCGCCGGAATGGGTGCTGCCGTAATTTTTGTTATTACAATTTCAAGTATTTTTACATGGCTTATTTTTAACTACATACTTGTTCCGTTGGGATTAAACTATTTGCAAACCATTGTATTTATAATGGTAATCGCTGCACTTGTTCAGCTTGTAGAAATGATTTTAAAGAAAACAAGCCCGGCATTATACAAAAGCTTAGGAGTTTTCCTTCCGTTGATTACTACAAATTGTGCTGTATTAGGTGTAGCATTGTCTAATGTACAAAACGGTTTCGGACTGCCCAAAAGTGTTGCTTACGGATTTTGTTCGGCTTTGGGATTTACAATAGCAATTGTTTTAATGGCCGGGATTCGTGAAAAAACAGAAAACTGTGAATCTATTCCAAAAGTTTTCCGGGGTACACCTTGTGTATTATTGATTTCCGGTCTCATGGCAATCGCATTTACCGGTTTTGCCGGAATAGTCTAAAGGAGGAAAAATATGACATTCTTTTTTCCTATTTTGAAAGCAATGCTTGTAGTCGGCATTACCGGACTTATAATCGGCATAATTTTAGGAATTGCAGGAAAACTTTTAGCTGTAAAAGAAGATCCCAGAGTTCGAGGTGTACGTGACCTTTTACCCGGAAGTAATTGCGGAGGTTGCGGATTTACCGGATGTGATGCATTAGCAGCTGCCATTGTAACCGGACAAGCTCCGATTTCAGCTTGTGCCGCCGCATTTTCAAATCATGAACGAATTGCAAATGTTATCGGACAAACAGCCGAAAAAGCGGTTCGTAAAGTCGCAATCGTCCATTGTGCCGGAACTTGTGACAAAACAAAATTAAAATACAACTATCACGGACTGGCTGATTGCAGAAAAATCTCAGTAGTTCCGGGGCAAGGTTCAAAACTTTGTACAAAAGGCTGTTTAGGATTTGGCTCATGTGCAAATGTTTGTAATGAAAATGCAATCAGTATTATAAACGGTGTTGCTGTCGTAGATAGAAATTTATGTGTAGGCTGCGGAGCTTGTGCTAAAGTATGTCCTAACGGATTGATTGAAATAATTCCGGAAACATCAAAATACACTGTGCAATGTTCATCTACCGAACACGGGAAATACGTACGTGTTGCCTGTGAAATCGGTTGTATCGGCTGTAAAATCTGTGTTAAAAACTGCGAGGCTCAAGCAATAACAGTAGAAAATAATCTGGCAAAAATAAATCCGGAACTTTGTACCGGCTGCGGAAAATGTGCAGAAAAATGCCCACGCCACATTATTTTTAAAATGGTTTAATAGTTTTATTTTCCTCGATGTGTTTTTACATCGAGGATTTTTTTTTATTATTTATAGGTGCCAGACCTCTATTCCAAAATAGGTTTAGGGTCTGTCGTCTATTCTCTGAAATCTGTCGTAAAAAAATCCCACCGAGGTTTAGTCTTTTAACACGTAATCAATTTCTTCTTCTATTTTATTCAGAACAGATTTCGGAAGAGTTGAAAGTTTTTCATCAAGTCGAAACTTATCTACAACAATTATTTGATGAATTAATGCCACAGAATCCTTAGATAAACCAGATTCTTTCCTTGAAAGAAAAATATTTCCTTTTAAATCTTTATTAGCAATATTTGAAGTTAATGGAATAACAACTGTTGTGTTTAGATTCTCTAAGTTTGCTTTAGCTGATTGAATGATAATAACTGGACGACGAAAACCAGGTTCACTTCCAAAGGGAATACCAAAATCCAACATAAAAATATCACCACGTATCATTTTTTACAGACTCCCATACGGTTTGTAAACTTGATTCACGCATTTTTTGAAGAGAATCTTTTGTTTCATTTTGTGCTTTATTTGCTTTTTGAGTAAGATATTCTAAAAAATCAATTAATTCATTGTAATAGTTTTCTGGCAAGGCTTTTATTCTTTGTTCCAAAACATCATAAGGCATAAAACGTTCCTCCTCTCTTCAAATATAGCATATATTAAGAAATCTGTTATAAAAAAAATCCCGCTTCCTTTGGTTCAACTATGTTCTTACAACTTTTAATTTATACTCATCTGAATATTTAGACATAAAAAATAACTTTATTTGTCCAACTTTAGGGGACACTTCATTTTTACATCGAGGATTTTTTTATTATTTATAGGTGCCAGACCTCTATTCCAAAATAGGTTTAGGGTCTGTCGCTATTCTCAATAATAATTTTTTATCCAAAAATAATTTTAAATAATTGTAGATACCCGGCAGATAAAGCCGCAACAATTATTCCTAGTATAGTTCCGATAAAAGCCCCTATTATATGATGTCTCGGATTTTTATATTCTTTATCCATGTCTTCCGTACCGGGAATTCTGAACTTTTTGACATTTCTAAATATCAACAAATCCATAATAAATAAATCATAAATATTCACGAAAAAAAATAATATGAAAACATGTTTAAAAACTTCAGTAACAGTTTTTGCACCAGAAAGATAAGCAACAACACATAAAATCAAAGCGAATACAAATATTGACAAGATTTTAATCGATAAATGTTTTTTTTCTTTAGCTTTTATACAATCTTTGTATTGAGGTAAACTTTCAACTCTTTTTCTGATTTCTACGGGATAAGACATTATTTGCCCTAACGGATTTTTATATAGCGGTATAAAAATCATAAAGGAAAATAATATAGAAAATATTATGCATTCAATAAATAAAATCATTAATTCCTCTTTAATTCATTATTAATTTCTTCATTTTATGAATACACATTTATAAAATTTTCTGCAACATTCAAAATATCAAAAAAAATTATACCCCAGACCTCTATTCCAAAATAGGTTTAGGGTCTGTCGTCTATTCTCAATAATCATAGGTGGCAGACCCTAATTCTAAAAAAGGATAAAAAATTACACTCAAATATCAAATGCTTTTTCTTTTAAAATCTTCTATTAAATGATACTTTGCTGCAAAAATATTTACGGAGGTTCATTATGAACGAAACATTGGAAGAAGTAACCAAAGCAGCAAGCAACGCCAATAAAACTTTTGCTGAACAAACAACTTCATTTGTAAGCTGGATTAAAAATTTTCTTACATGGGATAACATTTTTAAAGCTGTAGGAGCTATAATTTTAATTTTTATAATCTATTTAATTTATAGATTCATATTAAAAGCAATAAAGAAAATTCCTACAGAAAAAACGACTCCGCAACGTTCTATGGTTATGATTCGTATTGCAAAGTATTCGTTCTATATAATCGAGCTAATGTTTATTTTAAGCTTATTCGGAATAAAACTTTCGGCTATTTGGGGAGCTGCCGGAATCGCCGGTGTTGCTATAGGTTTTGCGGCACAAACATCTGTCAGCAATCTAATCAGCGGTTTGTTCGTGATTACCGAAGGAGCTTTAAAAATCGGCGATACAATTATTGTTGACGGGATAACGGGTGTTGTGGATTCAATCAATCTGATTTCCGTTCGTGTTCATACTTTTGACAACCAAATGGTTAGAATACCGAATTCTACTATTATAAATGCAAATCTTACCAACAATTCTTATCACGCTCAACGTCGTATTACTCTCGGTGTTTCTGTCAGTTATGATACCGACATGGCAAAAGCATTAGAAGTACTTTCAAAAGCTCCGGATTTATGTCCGACAATTTTGAAAGATCCTGCCCCGGCTGTTTGGTTTGATGGTTTCGGTGACAGCGGTATAAATATAGTTGTAGCCGGTTGGTTTAATACTAAAGACGCATTGAAAACAAAAAATGATTTGTATATTGCAATCAAAAAAGTTTTAGACGATGCAAAGATTGAGATTCCTTACAATCGCTTAGATGTTAAAGTTTTGGAAGAATCGTAAAACTTTGTTTTTCTTACTTATAGTCAGTCCGGATTCTTCACCGGACTGATTTTTTTATAGAAATTAGTGACAGCCCTATATTCTAAAATAAAATATTATAATTAGAAATTTTACCTCATTTTTATTTCATGTAATTGTTCAACTAAATGGCGAGAAGCATTTGAATTTGTAGTGTCATATATCCAGTTATGATTAAAAGCCTTTATTGTGTTTTGATTTCCAGAAGAACCAATTACCAAACTGTAAAAACAAGTATTTTTCTTTTTTTCTTCTTCAATCGAATTAACTAAATCTGTTGGTAAAGTGTCCATAACAAAATCAGAAATCATTAAAACATCAGCATTTTTATAAACATTTCTTTGAAGCATTTCCAAAGAATGTTTTAACGCTGGTGTGGCGTCAGTTCCACCGTTAAAAGATTTTCGCAAAAAAGAAACAAGCTTTCCAATAGAAGCTCCTTCAGAGAAATCACTTAAATCCAATGTTTCAATTCCTGTTGAAAATGAAATCAAATAACACTTTCGTTCTTCTTCTATTGCAATTTTTGATAAAGCAAATGTTACAGTTTTTGCAATATTTTCGGGAGTTCCCTGCATAGAACCACTTGTATCCACACAAACAATAATTGGGCCTTTAGGTTCTTTTTTTTCTACAGAAACTTCTTCTTGTTCAGTTTCTTGTTTTTTTAATTCTTCTTTTGTTCTATAGTTATAAGAAAGAAGTTGTTTTTGGGCAAATTTCAGTTGAAATAACTTTTTTGTTGCAGGATTTCTTAACAACGCAAGTTCACTTGGCAAAACACAAGAAATATCATTGGAATATTTTAATCCGTTGATTTCACCACGATAAGCATTTTTAGGTTTCCATTCAGATTTAATAACAACTTTATCGCGTAGTTCTTTTTCAAATGTGGATTGTGCTCTACTTTGTTTTCCAAGGATTTCGGCTAATTCTTGTAAAGATTCATCATTTTCAAGCAATTTTGCAAAAGTGTCTAGAATTTCAAATCCACTAGTTTCAAAAGTTCCTTCGCTTAAATCCCACAATCGTCCGAGATTCTTGATAAAAGGCATCAGGAGACTTTCAAGTTTCATAAACTTATAGATTTTTGAATAAAGCTTTTCTAAGAATTCTTTTCGCATTGAATCAATCTGCGCTAGTTCCCATTTTGATTTTCTTTCAACAAGATTTTGCTCTAAATCCAAAATGATATTTCTTTTAAGGATTTCCAGCTTATCAGCAGATTTCCATTTGAGGAATTCAATTTCGTCACCTTTTTCGTTCTTAGACTTTACCATCTTGACCTCTTTTACGAACTGATTATGATAAAAGTCAAAATTTACAGTACTTGCTTCGATAGCACCTCTTTTCGAATCACTTATAGATGGAAGCCGTTTATAGTGACATTCCATCTTTGAAGAGTCTTTTATAAGATCACTTGCAATATCTTCTGCGGCTTGAAGTTTTTGCTGTTCAATAAAAATCGCCTCTTCTCTGAAAGGATCTTCTTTCACTAAGTATTTATTTACTTTCTCAAGCCATTCAAGAATGTCAGTCTGAATATTTTCTGAAAGTCCTGTATGCTTTCTTTCATATTCCAAAATATTGTTTTGTGAAGAAATTTCTTTTAGAATTGAAGCTCCGAGCTCTGTGTACTTATTCTTTGGAAACTCAATTCTAACATCTTCTGGAATATTTGGATTTGTATATTCTTCCATTGCATCAACAAACTGTTTCTTTTCAGATTCGGGACCTAATGCTGATGATGTAAGATTTTCAAAGCGACGTTTTTTCTTTGAATCTTGTCGGTAACGTTTTATATTAGTGAGCAAATCGTATTCTATCTTGGAAAGATTTGATGATACGGTTGAGAGTATTGAAGTCAGAACTGAATCAGATAAATCTTCTTCTTGATGAGCTATAGTATTCCTAGAAAGTCGCATTGATTCCCACCAAACTGGTTTGTTTGGAAAATAGACCTTTTTAATACATTCTCTGAATTGCTGAACTTTTATTTGAATTAGTGCACGAGCCTCTTCAGAGATAGAGTGAATATCTTTAATTCCATTTGGATATTTATTCATGATATCTCTAATAGGCATAAGTGCTTTATGACAATATTTTCGAGACTGTTTTTCTCTCTTCGCCATTTTATTAACCCTTTTTGTATGCTTTTATTTCATCAATATTCCTAAAAATATATGATGCCATCTCTTGAAGTTCTTTATCTGGAATATCCTCCAAAGAATGAATCAGTCTGTTGTGTATTCTTTGGAGATTAGATACAAGCTTAAATTCTTTACAATTCGATATAGCTTGGATTGTTATTTGTAACCAGGCTTTCTGTTCTTCAGAAAGAGCAGATACATCTGATATTCCATTAGGATACTTTTGCTGCAGGATAGAAATTCTATCCTGTATGCTAAGTTCTTTGTTCATATTTCAAATCTCAAAATTTTCGCCAATCACGAATAACACACATAGTATACTCATGATCCTTTGTAGTGTGATCTTGGTGCCCACGGTCATCAAATGTCATGTACATTGCAGCTAACTTATCTTCAGTTTCAGAACAAGACCAATATTCTTTTCCATCAAGAATTTCACCATTTACAGCTTTCAAAGATTCATTGATGACATCTTTGTTTTCCCAAATCTTTTGTAACAGTTCAATTTTTGGAACAATCCAGCCTTTTGAATAATCATCTGCGACTTTAGTACTATAATCAATGCAGCACTGTTTCATCTCAGTCCATTTCTTACTGTATTGGTTTACTCCAATGGCATATTTTGATTCATCTGCAATACAAACAACTGCAATTACATTTTCTTTCTGTTCATCAGAAAGATTCTTTATTTCTTTTGCAGTAAAAATACTTCCATCGTTAAGGATTACATCACCAATAGATAATTCAGGTTCAAGGTCATCACTATAATAACGATCTTTTTGCTTATCCAATTCAACCTGTTTATCTTCAAGGTCTTTTATTGAGTCATCGATTTTTGAAGTAATACTTGTATTATAGCTCTGGTCTGCAAAAAGGTTTGCTTTGAATGGTACAGCGTCTTTCGCTTTTTGATCTTTTAATTTATCAATTTCACTATTAATGAAATTACTGATTGGAGTATAATTATTTTTGGTAAAAATCTTCTGTAAAGTTGAATGCGAAATATCAGCAAACTTTTTTGGTTTGACATGAGTTTTTTCTGGATTTTTATTTACTGTAAAATTCCAGTTACAAGCAATGGCATCTCCATTCTTAGAAAAATTAGCATAAGTTTGGTGTGTCTTAGCAGAATTATAAACATCATGATGATTATTGTATGGACTATGTCTTCCTTTATCGACGGTTACATACCATATTTCCGAAGTTCCATTTCTAGTACATTCAAAACATTTCTGATTATCGATAGTCACTATTTTGTCTGATTCTGGTTCAGTTACTTCTTCAAACCATTCTTCATCAACTTTAGCGGTAAAATCTTCAATCTGTTCCTGAATATCTTCTATAGCTGAATCACATGGAATACCATTTTCTTTAAGGCACTTCTCAACAATTTCTTTTGCCTTCTTCTGCTGTTTCTCAGTTCCCCAGATACAGTTTTCAATAAGAGAACAATCCATCAAATCAACTTCATTTCTGTCATTCAAGAAAGCAGATGTTTTAAGAATATGGGCTATTTTCTTCCAGCGGCGGTCCCCGACTTCAAAGAGTTCTCCATTCTTTTTATCTTCTTCTGATAATTTTTCGTTTTGCAAAGTCAATTCTTTTCGGATTGCAGAAATAACATCTATTGCAGCATCTGAAAGTTTTACTTTATCAATTTGTTCTCTCCAGTTTTCTAAATCTTCATTACTAATAAGAAGATTCTTGTCATTTTCAGAAATAGTAAAATCTGTTGAATTAGAATCATCAATCATTTCAAAGAATGAGTCTTCATTCTGAATAAAATCCACAACAAGTCGCAGAATGAATCTGTCGTAAAGTGCTTCTAATCCTTCATTTTTTGTAGGAAGTTCATTTGAAGCAGCAAACAAAGCCTTTAATGGAACATCTTCTACTTTGCCACCGTTATGAAATTTTCGCTCGTTAATAATCGTAAGCAATGTATTTTGAATGGCAGGACTTGCATTCCAAATTTCATCTAAAAATGCAATATCCGCTTGTGGCAAAAATCCATCTGTAATGCGTTTGTACTCTTCTTTCCCACTTTCGCCA
>JAGANG010000087.1 GCA_017624275.1 Spirochaetales bacterium
ATCATAAGCTAAAGTCATATAATCTTTCCTCCAGTTTTGATTGTTTCTGTTTCTGTAAACCGCACGTTCCAGTGTGTCGGTAAACTTGCTGGTCGGTTGATGTTTGCAAAGATATTCCAAAAATGCCTTTGTTTCAACATCGTTTGCTATTTTCTCAAAAGCTTTGACATTATAAAAAATTTTATGCGTCTTATCATCAAAAATTAGCTTTTCATTTTCCGCAAATGTTTGCTTTACCGTGTAAATAGGCATTCCGGCTCCGAACGGGTCGAACATACAGATAAAAATAATATAACTTTCTTTCATGTTAGAAAAAAATTCTCCCTTTTCGAGCTCACTGATATCCATGACACCTTGATAATAACGTGTTCGTAATTCGAGATTTCTTTCGTTTGTAGTTTGTAATTCGATGTCAAAAACACGATTGCTGTCTTTGACGTAGACATCAAGGCGAATTCCGCGGGACTCAGATGTCAGCTTAAAACTTTTCTGCGGTTCCTGAAATTCCAGCCGTTCAATTTTGATGTGTAATAAAATTTCCAAAAGCTCCTTGCAAATATCCGGGTCTGACATGACTTTACAAAACATGAAGTCATCCGTGATTGTTAAATCTTCCCAACGTTTAAAATTACTCATTTCTCATTCCTTAGATATAATTTAGGAAGCGTTGTTTTTACTAAGTAAGAACAATATTTCCATTATATATAAACAAGTTTTTTTTCAAAATATTGCACGTTTGGCGAAAAAAGTTGAAGTTTTTTTATTTTGACGTGTAAAACGCTATTTAAACGGTGTTTGAGGCCGTACAGTTTAACGTTACTTTACTGTGAAAAATGGAGAAAATTAACATAAAAAAGTGAGAAAGAATTGGGAAAGTCAGAGCTTGCCAAGAAATAGATAGGTCATAGGAAAGGGGAAACTGCGGCTTTGCTAAAAGAGCTGTTGTCCCTTTCCTAAAACTTCGTTGTTTCATTTGGTATTTCCTGCGGAAATACTTCGTTCTACGATTCGGTTTGCAGATACGGTAAGCATGGAACTTGCGAACGAAATATTTTCCAACGGAAAATATCGAATCGAAAACGAATCGATAGCATGAACTGTGGTGAGTTTGCAAAGCAAACGAACGAAATGTTTTCGTAAGAAAACATCAAGTGAATGCGTTATTATGTTCCTTACGGAACTCACCATTAATTCATTTGGTATTTAACTACGTTAAATACTTCGTTCGTTCCTTACGGAACTCACCATTAATGACAACATCCGCCGCCGCTATGGCAACCACCGCTGCAGCCTTCGCCGTCACCGTGTCCGGAGCAAGTTCCGTCTCTGTCGGTCAGGCTTTTTGCTATGTACAATTCTATAATAGAAGTACATTTTCCTTCACCTGTTCCACGGAAAAGTTTCATTCCGAATGAACGACATGCATTTGCTGCCCCATCTCCCATTCCGCCGGCAATTATTACTTCTACTTTTTTCTCATTTTTTAGCCAAGCTATTACTTCTGCGTGGCTTCCTTCGATTACAGGAAGTTCTTCTTCAGCTATTACTTCTTTTTGTTTTACAGTGAACAAAGTAAAATATTTAGTATGACCGAAATGAGGATTTAACATTCCGTTTTCTGACGGCATTGCAACTACGATTTCTTTATTCGCAATCTCTTCAGCTTTGTCCATCACTTTTTGTCCGATTTGAGCCATTGCTTTGCCGGCTGTAGTTTCGGCGTATGATGTAACGTAAGGTTTTCCGGAATCTGTAGCATTTACTACTTGCGGGTCTAAAGGAATTTTACCTAAAACTTCAGTTTCGAAATCTTTTGCTGTTTCTAAAGTTCCGTCTGTTTTGAAAATATCCACAGTTTCACCACAGCAAGGACATACAAATCCAGACATGTTTTCAACGATTCCCAATACCGGAAGATTTAACAATCCGGCAAATTTTAATGATTTACGAACATCAAGCAATGCGACTTGTTGAGGAGTAGAAACTATTACTGTTCCGGTTACGTCACCTATTGTTTGTATTACAGATAAAGGTTCGTCGCCTGTTCCCGGAGGACAATCTACTATTAAAAAGTCAAGTTCTGGCCAGCAAACTTCTTCTAAAAATTGACGAATTACTCCGTTTTTTGCTGGCCCTCGCCATACTACCGGATCGTCCGGAGATTCCAAGATAGAAGCAACTGTTACTACATATAAATTTGGTTGTGTCGGTACTTGTATAGGAATAGGACGACCATTTTCGTCTGCAATCAAGCGAACACCTTCGATTCCTGTCATTTTAGCTACAGACGGTCCGTGAACGTCTACATCCAATAGCCCAACTTTTTTCCCTTGTGATGCCAGATAGTAAGCTAGGTTTACACTGACGGTACTTTTCCCTACCCCACCTTTACCGCTCATTACAACAATTTTGTGTTTCATTTTATTGAGATTTTCTTGTAAAAAAGATTGTGCCATATTTTTTGCTCCTTTATTCCTTTTAGTTAATGATATAACCGATTTTTATTTATACGCAACTTTTTCAAAGTTTTATTACGATTTATTCAGGTGATAAAAAAAGAACCTCCGGTAAGGAGGCTCTCTATAGTCTTATAAAAATTATTTTACTTCTACAGTCCAGCCAAATTCATCTTTTAATTCACCCAACTGAATTCCTGTAATAGTGTCATAAATTTTTTTACTTAATTCTCCGATTCCGCCGTCTTTTACTTGAAGAACATGATCTTCAAATCGTAAATGTCCTACCGGAGAAATTACGGCTGCTGTTCCTGTTCCGAAAACTTCTTCCAAAGCTCCGCTTTTTGCAGCTTCAAATAATTCATCTACCGAAACTTTGCGTTCTTCTACCGGGATTCCCCAATGTTTACATAAATGAATAACGGAGTTTCTTGTGACTCCCGGTAAAATACTTCCGTTCAATGCCGGAGTTACGACTGTTCCGTTGATTTTGAAGAAGATATTCATTGCTCCGACTTCTTCTATATATTTTCGTTCTACACCGTCAAGCCATAAAACTTGTGAATAACCTTCATCGTGAGCTTTTACTTGTGCTTTTAAGCTTGCACAATAATTTGCTCCGGTTTTTGCTTCACCTACTCCGCCACGTATTGCACGAACGTAATCGTCTTCTATCCAAATCTTTACAGGATTTAAACCTTCCGGATAATATGCTCCGACAGGTGAAAGAATAATCATAAACAAGTAAGTATTTGACGGACGAACACCTAAAAATGGATCTGTAGCAATAACGAAAGGTCTGATATATAATGAAGTTCCCGGTTTTGTCGGAATCCATGCTTCATCGGTTTTTACTATAGCTTTAATTGCTTGAATAAAATCTTCTTCAGGTATTTCCGGGATACAAATTCTTCTGTTTGTGTTATTTGCACGTTCTATGTTTTTGTTCGGACGAAATAATAAAGTTCTTCCGTCTTTTGTTTTGTATGCTTTTAATCCTTCAAACATTTCTTGACCGTAATGGAAAACCATTGATGAAGGTTCCATTTTTAATGGTTGATACGGAACAATACGTGGATCAAACCAACCTTTACCGGTTTCGTAATTCATAATAAACATGTGATCTGTAAAAATTGTTCCGAATTGTAAGGGATTATCTTCTCCCGGGATTTCTTTTGGATTAGTAGTTTTTTCATAACGAATATTTAACATAGTGTCCTCCATCTAACATAATTACTACCTTGTAAAATCAGTGGCATTTTATGACTATTTTATACAATTGTAAATATAAAAAGAATTACAATCTTTCGTATAATGAAGTAATTTCAAGAAGAAATTGTTCATGTTCCGGTTTTAAATCTTTCCAATTAAAACGCCATTGCCAATTTCCTGAAGCACTTCCCGGTAAATTCATTCGTGCATCACTGCTTTTTCCCAATAAATCTTGCATTGGAGTAATTGCAAGATTTGCAGTACTTGCCCATGCTGCTTTTATAAAATTAAAATGCAAATTCTTTTTATCTGTAATTCCTAAATATTTATCAGCAGTCATTTTATCTATATCTTTTGCAGCATTGTACCAACCGTGAACTGTGTCATTGTCATGTGTTCCGGTATAAACAGCGTAATTTTTTTCATAAACATGAGGTAAGAAATTCTTACTGCTGGATTCTTGAGAATCAAATGCGAATTGTAAAATTTTCATTCCCGGAAGATTATATTTTTCACGCAATGCCGTAACATCTTTAGTTATCACACCCAAATCTTCCGCTAAGATAGGAATATTTCCGAATGTATTTTGCAATGTTTCAAAAAGTTCGTTCCCCGGAGCTTCTTTCCATTCGCCGTTTATTGCAGTTTCTTCTCCGTACGGAACTTGCCAAAATGCACAGAGACCTCGGAAATGATCCAGTCGCAAAATATCAGCCAGACGTAAATTTGCTTCCACACGTTTTACCCACCAAGAAAAACCGTCGGCTTTCATGTAATCCCAGCGATAAATAGGATTACCCCAAAGTTGCCCTGTTGCCGAAAAATAATCCGGCGGCACTCCGGCTACTTTGAGAGGATATCCGGTTTTGTCATCTAACAAAAATAATTCAGGAGAAGCCCACGCATCACTGGAATCCGCCGCAATATATAAAGGAATATCTCCGATTATTTGAATAAAATTTCGATTGGCATAAGCTTTTAATGCAAGCCATTGTTCTGAAAACTCGTATTGTAAAAATTTATAAAACCTAACTTTATCTGCAAGTTTTTCTTTGTAATACTTTAATGCTTCCGGTTTACGCATGCGAATGTTTTCATCCCAAGTAAACCATGATTTGCCGTTGAATTCGTCTTTTAAGCTCATGAACAAAGCATAATCATCAAGCCAATCATTATTTTTAATAATAAAATTATTGAATTTTGCATTATCGATAATATTTGCATTCTTTGAAAAATTTTCAAAGGCTTTTTCCAATATCGGGAATTTCCATTTTATTACTTCGCCGTAATCAACTGAGTCTTCCGGAAATAACGGAGGTGTGATTTCTTCTTGTGTTAAAAGATTTTTTTGCGTAAGGATTTCTAAATCGATAAGCAACGGATTGCCGGCAAAAGCGGAAAAACATTGATACGGAGAATCACCGTAGCCGGTATGTCCCAACGGACAAATTTGCCACAGTGATTGCCCCGAACGAATTAAAAAATCAACAAAAGCGTAAGCTTCTTTACCAAAAGTTCCTATTCCAAATTTACCCGGCAAAGATGTCGGGTGAAGTAATATTCCGCTTTTGCGTTTTTTATTCATTTGAGTCTCCGTATTTTATTGTAAATAAGGTTTTCTGTATTCATCAGCGGCAATGTGAAGTTGTTTTATTTTATTCATTACTTCATCAACTTGACATTGGCGTATTTCTTCTTTTTCTTGAACGTTAGGATTTGCCGCAGCAACATCGGCGATAAAAGATTTTGTTTCTATTACATCGCCGAAATTGAAAACCATAACATCTTGTAAAAAAGATTCTCTGGTCATATCTTCGTGTTCTTTTGGCGGCATGTTGTTTCCGTTGATAGAACAGCAGCAGATATAATCGAAAATATTTAAATATGCCATAGTTTCTTTCATCCCTTTTCCGCTGGATGGATCCCATTCTCTGTAACGAGTTCCTGCCGGATAAAGAACAAAAATACTTCCTTTATTTTTCAATTCCATAATTTTTCGTGTTGCACGCATATTGATTTTCTTGGCAAGTTCGTATTCTTCTTTTTTGCTTTCATCTTGCGAAATTTTGTTCAATCCGCGAATCGGATAAATAACTATTCTGGTGAACATTTCAGTGTAAAGTTTTACTAACGGAGTTTGATTCAATTTTACACCGGCAACAAAAACTAATTTATCGAATATTTCTTTAATTTCTTCATCATTACAATCTTCAAATCGAGTAAACATGCTGGGAACGTCCATATTAGACAGATGTTCAGATAAAATCAAACATGATTTCCCCTCTTTTGCAAGTTGTCCCAATTTTCTGACATTTTCCATTCCTAAAATTGTACTGCCGGGTAAATGTCCCAATCGCATAATTTCCAGCAGTGTCGGTCGGTTTTTTGTATATGCCTGTTGATAAATATTTTCCGGTGTAATCACGGTGTCTTCATTCATTTTTGAATTTTGCATCATCTTTTTTGCATAATCAAAAAACTCTTTTGTTTTTTCTCTATTCTCAGTCATTTTCGATTTCCTCCGTATCATCGATTATATCTTTTTTCCATTGATAATAAACCAAAACATTGATTCCGTAACGGCGATAGTCAGTTTGTACTAATTCACCTATTTGTTCGTCGAACGGATCGGTATATTTTGCGTGCATTACAATAATACCGTTATCTTTCAGTAACTTTTTCTGCTCTAAAAGTTCTAAAAGAGATTGCTTGTCTTCCATTTTAAATGGGGGATCAAGCATTATAAAATCGTATTTTTTTGCACAACGACGAATATATGCAAAAGCATCGGAAATTATCGGACGAATTTTCCCGGTAAGCCCCAGACGGTCTATATTTCCGTTTAGTACGACTTTTTTTCCGTGGTCTCCTTCTACTACGTCTGCACTTTTTACCATTCCGCGAGAATATCCTTCTATAGAAATCGAAGCCGAACCGGAAAAAAGATCCAGCATTTCCATATCCTTGCGTCCGAACATGATATTAAATAATGCTTGTTTGCACATTGAAGTCATCGGACGGATTTCTCCGGGAGGGCAATCTAATTTTCTTCCTTTTAAAGAGCCTGATGCGACTCGAATCGATAGTTTTTTTATATTATTATTTCTTGGATTTCTTTTTGTTCCGCCTGCTTGCATAAAACTATCCTAATATTGGAATGATTTTTGGATCAACTCTCAAGATTTTCGCATTTTGCTGTCTGATTTTTTCGATTGCACGTTGAATTTGTACAAAAGTACAAGGCATTGTAGCAATGGAGAAAATCGCAGTTTCACCGGAAGTTCTGACATTATGGCTGACAGTTTCGATATTAATATTTTCGCTGCCTATTGCAGTTGTAATGATTCCGGTAATTCCCGGCATATCTTCAGCTTCAAAAGTGATATTGTATGCGATTTTCATTTCGTCAAATGACAAGAATTTTAAGTCTTGTGACGGATAGTTACGTAAACTTTCAGTTCCGTAACGTGCGATGAATACAACATCCGAAACTATTGCACTTCCTGTTTCCGTAGAGCCGGCACCTTGACCAACCATTATATTTTCATAAGAATATTTTCCCGTAACTTTTACTGCATTTGTTGCATTGTCAATTTCAGATAAGAAGTTTTCATCGCGTACCATCATCGGGCGAACAGTAGCATAAACTCCGTCATTTTCTTTTTTTGCAAAACAAATTAATTTTATTACAGCACCGATTTCTTTTGCAAATGCAGTGTCTTCTGCTGTAATTGTATCAATTCCGAAAATCGGCAATTCATCTACACTTACATCTAAACCGTAAATCAATTTTAATAATATAATTAATTTATGTCCGGCATCGTGTCCGTTTATGTCAAGAGTCGGATCTGCTTCGGCATAACCTTTTTCTTGTGCACTTTTTAGTGCATCGGCAAAGCTTTTACCTTCGTTTGCCATTTTAGAAAGAATATAATTACTTGTTCCGTTCATGATTCCTTGAACGCATGTGATTTCATCTCCGGTAAAACATTCGTTTATGCCTTTGATGATAGGAATTGCACCGCAAACAGCAGCTTCAAATCCGACAGCTTTGTTGTTTTTGAATGCTGTATCAATGATTGTTTTATTATATTTTGCAAGTAATGCTTTATTTGCAGTTACAAGATGTTTTCCGGAATTTAAAACACCGGTTACAGTATTAAGCAATGATTCTGAAGAACCGCCGATAGTTTCTATAACTAAATCAATCGATTTATCATCAAGAATTTCTTGAGTGTATTTTGGCATGTCTTCTTTTGCCGGGTCTTTTCCGTTACCACAAAATAATTCAAGCGGAATTCCGTGTCGAACTGAAGATTTCGTTGGAAATAAATCGAGAATTTTAGCTATCTCAATTTGTTTTCCACTTTTTATTGCTAATGATTGTGCTTGTTCTAATATAATCTTAGCAACTCCCCCGCCGACTGTTCCGCATCCGAGAATAGCTATCCTGAATTTATCCATTTATTGTCTCCCTATATAATTAATTATCATTTAAATTTATACAGTTATAATTTAAGACTATAAAATTGTCAAATCTTGCCTTTTTGTTGGTTTTTACTGGATAAATCAATAAAAATCCGATACAATCTGCCGGTTTTAAAAATGTAATGAAATAGAGATATAATCTTTATTAATGGAGGAGAAATGGGAGTTACTGCAATTTGCGGAATAAACTGGGGAGATGAGGGAAAAGGTCGAATGGTCGATTATTTTGCCGAAACTGCTGATTATGTTGTACGGTTTCAGGGAGGAAATAATGCCGGTCATACCGTAATGAATCAATTCGGGAAATTTGCATTGCATCTGCTTCCGTCCGGGATATTTAATAAAAAGGCGATGAATATAATCGGTAACGGTGCTGTTGTAAATCCGCAGGCGTTATATGAAGAAATTCAAACAATCGAAAAATCAGTCGGAAAGATTTCTAATTTGTTGGTTTCAGAACGTGCTCATGTTATTTTCCCGTATCATATTCTGTTTGATGAATTGGAAGAAGAGCGTTTAAAAGATAAAAAGTTTGGATCTACAAAGCGTGGAATTGCTCCGGTATACAGTGATAAATATTTAAAAACCGGGATTTTAATGTCAGATTTGTTGAATCGTGATTATTTGGCTCAACGAATCAGAAACAATTTGGAATATAGAAATATAATTGTTGAAAGTGTTTATAAAAAGCCTGCAATTGACGCAGATGAAATGATTGAATGGGGCTGGAATTACGGGCAAAAGTTAAAAGAATATATCGCCAATACCGTGACTCCGATTCATAAGGCAATAAAGGAAAATAAAAAAATTCTTTTAGAAGGTCAGTTAGGTGCATTACGTGATATAGAATTTGGAATTTATCCTTATACTACATCGTCGTCACCTATTCCGGGATATGCCGGAGCCGGTGCTGCTGTGCCGCCGTACGAAATCAAACGTGTTACCGGTGTAATGAAAGCATATTCAACATGTGTAGGAGAAGGTCCTTTTGTGACAGAGCTTTTTGATGAAATCGGTGATGAAATCAGAACAAAAGGTCATGAATTCGGAGCTTCTACCGGACGTGCCAGAAGAATTGGTTGGTTTGACGGTGTTGCTTCTCGTTACGGTTGTGATATTACTGGAGCGACAGAATTAGCTCTTACATTGCTTGATGTTCTTACAGGTCAAAAAGAATTGAAAATTTGTAATGGTTATGAGATCGGCGGAAAAATTATTTCGGAATTTCCTACTACTGAAAAATTATATAATGCAAAACCTAGTTATATTACACTTCCTGGTTGGGAAGAAGATATTACAGGTATCAGAGAGTATGATAAATTGCCTATAAATGCACAGAAGTATATAGAAAAGATAGAAGAAATTGTGAATGTGAAAATCAAATATATTTCTGTAGGTCCAGAAAGAGATCAATTAATTAAAAAGGATTAAATCCGTAAAAAGTTATTTCATAAAAAGGGGAAGTTGAAATATATTTGACTTCTCCTTTTTCGTTAGAATCGACGTTATTCTGAAATTCTAATTTTATTTGGTATAAGTATTTTTTGTTAAATTTGATTTTCTTTTGAGTATTCTCATCATTTTGCAAAGCATGAAGTAAATCCTTTTTTTTACATTTTGTTGTTGGTTCTGCAAAATTATAACAGGCAAAAGGTGTGTCTGTATTATTTTTTTCATATAAGAAAAGAGTCATTTTTTGTAATTGCGATAGATTTTGCAAATCCCATTCGATTTCATTTAAATTTTCAGCTTGTACAGTTAAAGATGCAGCCCCGTAATTTGGACCGGAATCGTTTCCGTATAAGTCTTTTAATAAAAAGGTATCTTGGATAATTCCGTTTTTACCAAAGAGAAATTGAACGTGGTATTCGCCGCATTCCAAATAATCATTATGTGTAGAATCTTTTATGATGGAAATTGCTTTATAATTATTTTTATTTATTGTGTCGGGAATAATATCCCAATAGAAATCTTTTGCCGGAGGAATTATACGAACTTTATCAAGAACCACATCGTCCGTAGTCTCAACATTACAAAAAAATGTTTGTGATACACTTCTTGAATTATTAATAAAATCGGTATTGACACTGGCTATACCGAATTCCAGAGTTGACGGATAATTGGAATTTGTACATTCTCCCGTAAATGAATTTGTGATTTCATCATTTTTATTTTTGCAAATAATTTTGTACTTTATGTTTTTATAATTTAGATAACTGGAAAAATTTATGTTTTCAGAGAATTTAGTTTGTAAATTATCTTTCCCGACAGAGCCTTCTTTCAAAAGGATGTCTTCCGTATCAAATAATTCATATTCAATAAATACAGCTTCTTGCGGAAACACAGCAGTAACAGAGAGTGTATATTCTAATGAATAAAATTCCGTATTACTTTTTTTAGTTGCATTCGTTACAAAAAAAGAAACTTCGAAACTCGGAGTTTCTTTTTCTTGTAAGTCAACTTCAGTGAGAGTTTGTTCTTTCTTAATCTTTTCATCCTTCACTTGTGCTTTATTCATACAAGAAAAAAACACAAGCGGAAGAATCAAAAGCAAAAAATTTAAGGATTTCATCTTTTTACAACACTGGCAAGACGTTCCAAAACTTTTACACGATCTAAAGGTTTGATGATAAAATTTCTGGCACCGAGAAGCAGTGCTTTCTTTACAAGTTCTTCTTTTCCCAATGCACTGATCATGACAACTTTTGCACTTCGGTCAAATTCAATTATTTGTTCCAATGCAGTAAGCCCGTCCATTTTAGGCATTGTAATATCCATAGTAACAAGATCTATATTAGGATAATGTTGTTTATATTTTGCTACAGCTTCTTCTCCGTCTGCTGCAGTATCTACTACTTCATAATCCTGAGATAAAAGCATTTGTTGTAATTGTTTCTTCACAAATATGGAATCATCAACTAATAAAACTCTATATTTTGAACCATCTTCTTTTAATCCATCAGGAATTTTTGCGTTAATTGTAGGGAAATCAGATGCCGATTTCATAGTACTTCCTTCCTTATTTATAAATATTTTCTTTAATTGCTACATTGATACAAAGATTACCTTCTTCCAATTCCAACGGAACGACCAATGCCTCAATTTTGTTATCAGTTAAGCGTAAGTTGTCACCTACAAATAATGCAGGCGGAGTTAGGTCAAATTTAAATCCCAGTTCATGCAATTTTGTAATAGCATTTCCGGTAATCATATTTCCGAGTTCTGTCAAAGTTGCTGAAACAAGTTCATCTAAACTATCTAAACGCTCTCCATTCATGGAAGATGCAACATTTAATGCTGTTTCTTCAGACATATCCAAAACTACACGTCCTGAAACTTGACCTGCTAAACCTACAATAATAGCAACACCTTGAATATTGTTGATACTTGTAGATAATTTTGGAGTTCCTCGTTTTACATTTTCTGAAACTGTCGATTTTAATACCGACATTGCAGACTCTACAAATGGATTGATGTACTCAACTCTCATTCTGTTATCTCCTAATAAAATTTATTTTTTTATAAAAACAGAAAAATCCTGTTCGTCTATTCTGATGAATGATTCTGAAGAAACAACTTCTGAATCGCCAACAATAAGAATTCCGTTTGGTACAAGATGTTCTGCTACATCCTTTAAAAATTGATTGTATTCAGATTCTTTCATGAACAAAGATAAATCACGAGCTACGATAATATGAAATTTTCTTTCATCAGTAGACAAGTTTTTAGCATCATGGAATTCAAAGTATATTTGATCATTTATATCTTTTTTTATTTTGTATTGGTTCCCACCGGTTTTGATAAAGTTCTTGTTGATTTCCAACCAGGCAGGAATTTCTTTATCGATAACTTCAATTCCGGATGCATTACTGATAGCTCCTAAATTATTATCGGTTGCAATTAATTGGACATCAGGACATATATTTCTCAATATAAAATATAGTGAAAATGTTTCATATCCGTTTCCGCAACCGACATTCATTCCTTTAATTTTTTTATTATCAATCTTATTTAAAAGAGGTGTGACTACATTTGTAAAAGAATCAGCTTGTTTTTGATTCCAAAAACTATCGGTATTAACTGAATAGAAATTCTTTAGAATTTGCCCTGCATCATCTTTTGTTAGTTTAGGCATATCTTTAATGTTATTTTCTCTTACATAAGAAGAATAAAGTTCTCTGAACTTGCCTTTATTTGCATTGTGAATATGTATGCCGGCAAATTCTTCAACTTGATTAGTGAAGTATGTGAAAAATTCTTCTGCCAAATCAGATTCTTGCGGTAAAATTTCTTTTTTAGCTTTTTCTTTATCACCAAAAATAGCTTCTGTATCCAAAATAACATACAGTCTTTTTTCAATATCAATAATTCCTGATATGTATTCTTCATTGATACTTCCGAGTAATGAACTTGGCGGTTGAATTTTTTCTTTTTGAATAGGGAAAACTTGCATTATTTCTTCTACAATTACACCGATTAACAAGTTTTCTACTTTTAGGATAATAACGGACTCGCCTTCTTCAGGAATCGTGTCGTAATTTACATTAAGATGAAATAATTTTGCCAAATCTATAATCGGAATAATTTCACCACGCAAATTGAAAACACCACGCACAAATTCCAAAGCATTAGGAATCGGAGTAAATCTTTTTTCGCATAAGATTTCCTTTACCATCATAATGTCTATTCCGTAATATTGATTTCCTATACGAAATGACACTATTTTTGAATCATATTCAATTACTTGCTTTTTTTCTTGTTCTTGAATAGAAAGCGAACTGTTAATATTTTGTTGGTTTTGCATCAAATATTTGAAATCCATATTTTTAATTTCACTCATGGTTTAATTCCTTCTGTTACTGTTATTCTTTCGATTTTGCTGGTTTTCTTGCTCTTGTTTCAACCCCAATTCAACAATTTGAGATACATCAAGAATCAAACTGACAGTTCCGTCTCCGAGTACGGTAGCTCCTGCAATTCCCGGAGTAGTTGTATACTTGTCTTTTAACGGTTTGATTACAATGTCTTCTTCTCCGATTAAGGAATCCACTAGTAATCCCATTTTTTTATCGTTTATTCCTACAATAACAACAAAATAAGATTCTAAATCTTCAGATTTCTTTAAATTAAATAAACGGCTCAATCTCAATAAAGAAAGTACTTCATTTCTTACATTGATAACTTCATAATTATCAATTGATTTTATATCTTTAGGGCTGATTCTGATACTTTCAATAACAGAAGATATCGGCAATACATATATTTCTGATTGAACTCTTACCATTAGCCCTTGGATGATTGCTAAAGTCAAAGGTAATTTGATAACGAATGTTGTTCCTTCACCGGGAACAGATGTAATTCGAACAGTACCGCTCATTTTTTCTATATTCTTTTTTACTACGTCAAGTCCTACTCCACGTCCGGAAACAGATGTAATTTGATTTGCCGTAGAAAAGCCCGGTTCGAATAGCAAGGCAAAAGTGTCTTGTTCACTTAGTTGTTTGTCTGCCGAAATAATTTTTCGCTCAATAGCTTTTTTTCTGACACTTTCCGGATTAATACCGCGACCGTCATCTGAAATATAAATAGAAATTAAGTTCCCTTCGTTTGCGGCTTTTAATTTTACGATTCCCGGAACACTTTTTCCTGCCGCAAGACGTTCTTCCGGAGTTTCCATACCGTGATCAACGGCGTTTCTTATCATGTGAATCAATGGATCGGACAGGTCATCAAGCATTGCTTTATCAACTTCAGTTTCTTCACCTTCCATTACCAAATCAATTTCTTTGTGTAAATCTCGTGACAAATCTCTTACCAAACGAGGGAAACGGCTGAATACCTGCTTTATTTGAATCATTCTTACTCGCATTACACCTTCACGTAAATCGGAAGATATTCTGTCTAAGCTTTGAGATGTAGAACGAAATTTTTCTACAATATCTTTGTAACCGATCAAAAATGAATCAAATTGAGTTGTAAAATCCGCAATATCTTTTTGGTATTCATTTTTTAAGTTATCAATATTGTTATTCAATGTATTATGAGTCAATAATCCAGAAAAATGTTTGTCCTTATCTTTAAAAGCATTTATCATTGTGGAAAATTGCTCAATACTTTCATAATATTTTATTGCTAATTGGTTAAATGTAGCTTTGTTTATAACGATTTCCGATACAAGATTTAAAAGTTCATCGATTCTTGAAGAATCTACACGCAAAACAGAAGATGTAACATTTTTTGTTTCTTTTGCCGTCGGTACCGGGTTCTTTTTTGGGGCTTCTTCCTGGTTGTGTTTTACTTCCTTTATAGGTTTTGCTTTTTCTATAGGTGTTTCTTCCGGAACATTTTGAATATACATGCTCAACATATCTTTTATGTCTGCTTTTTTTGATTCAGGTTCCGGTGTGATTTCAGCTTCAGAATATTCTTGTTCAGGTATATCGATATCAAAAGGAATAACATCAATTTTTTTTGTCATATCAGGCAATTCTGTAATTTGTTGCAACTTTTCTTTAGATTCGGAAGTCGCTACAATATAAATAACGGTTTGATAAAAATCATCAGAATATAAAGAGTCAAAGTCTGGAACAGTTTTTAAAACATTACCGGCATCACGCAAGGAAGTAAAAACTTGAATCCCACCGACTGTTCGCATCGGATTGTCTTCATTAAAATCTACTGTTACTTGGTATATAGGTAAATGTTCTGTATTGCTTTGTTTAATTTCCATTAAATCATACTCACCGAATTCAAAAACAGAACTTTCGACAGCAGGTTCTTCTTTTTTTTCAATTACGGGAACTTTTTTAGCTGTTTTTTTCTTTGGAGATTCTTCTATAGAATGTTCAGCTATTTTCTTTAATTCATTTAAAGTATCATCAAAATCCTCAGAGTAAACATTGTTTTGAGCTCTGGCGGCAACCATTTCTTTTATAATATCAAGTGCACGTAACAGAACATCCACGATTACGGAAGAAACTTGTACTGCTCCGTTTCGGATTTCATCCATTGCATCTTCCATTGTGTGTGTAAAATGACTGATTTCCAAAAATTGAACGGTAGCTGAACCGCCCTTTAATGTGTGTGCTGCACGGAATAAAGAATCAATAGCTTCGGTATCAGAAGTATTACTTTCGAGAACAAGTAAACTTTCTTCTATTTTATCAATTAAATCATAAGCTTCTTCAAACCATTCTTTTAAAAGTTCTTCGTCAATAAAATCACTCATAGAAACCCCTTAAAGACACATCGATACAGATTATGTTTATCTGTAGTGTACTACAAAAAAATATAACACAATAATTGGTTTTCACAATAATAAGGTAGTATTTTAATCTTTCCTCTTTTAAAAGTAAAGTTTTACTTAAATTCATGTTTACTTGTAAAACATTCAGAAAATAGATATAATTCTAAGTTATATATAATAAATTACGCTAACTGACATAGCTAAAAATTATTAATCCGTAGTTTTGGAGGCGTATTATAAATCCAGCTAATCCGTTAATTGTACAAAGTGACAGTTCTTTGCTTCTTGAAGTATACAATCCAAATTTTGAAAAAGTACGAAATGAACTTTCGAAATTTGCAGAATTAGTAAAATCACCGGAGCATATCCATACGTATTTAATCAGTTCTATAAGTATATGGAATGCATCTGCAAGCGGAGTTACTTTAGAAGAAATAATTTCGACAATAGAAAATTATTCTAAATTTGATGTTCCGCAGAATGTTATTGAAAATATAAAAACTATTTATCAACGTTTTGGCAAAATAGAACTTATAAAAGGTAACAGTGAAGATGAATTGCTTCTTGATGTAAAAGAAAGAAATATAGAGCTGGAAATACTAGCAAATCCTAAGCTGAAAAAATATTTACAATTAAAAGATGAACAAGGGAAATACAGAATCAGTCTTGAGGTACGAGGTGATTTAAAGGTAGATTTTTTTAATTACAATCTGCCAATCAATGATATTGCCGGCTATACTCCGGGACAACCGCTTGATATAAATTTACGTGAAACAACACTCGAAGGAAAAGCTTTTGCTCCGAGAGAATATCAAAAATTAGCATCGGAGTCTTTTTATCAAGCCGGAACGAATCTCGGAGGTCACGGGACGATTGTTTTACCTTGCGGTTCCGGAAAAACTATAATCGGAATAGATGTTTTGGCAAAAGTAAAAATGTGTACTCTTATTTTAGCCACAAGTGTTGCGTCCGTACATCAATGGATTAGAGAAATTTTAGATAAAACAACTATTACACCGGATCAAATCGGAGAATATACCGGAGATAAAAAAGAAATAAAACCTATAACTGTGACTACTTACCAAATGCTGATTTATAGAAAGAAGCAAACTGATGAATTTCCTCATTTCGGAATTTTTCAAGCTCAAGATTGGGGGTTGATTATTTATGATGAAGTACATTTGTTGCCGGCACCGGTATTTAAAGTTACATCCGGGATTCAAAGTAAACGACGATTGGGACTTACGGCAACATTAGTTCGTGAAGACGGACATGAAAAAGATGTTTTTTGTTTAATCGGGCCAAAGCGTTTTGATACTCCGTGGAAAGTTTTGGAAAAACAAGGTTGGATTTCTGAGGCATTATGTCATGAAATAAAGCTTCCGTTGCCGGAAGGAGATATGATTGATTATTTGACATCGGATCAAAAATCAAAATTTGCGTTGTCTTCTCAAAATTCCAATAAAATAGAAGCAGTAAAAGATGTTTTATTGAAACATCAAAATCAGCAGGTTTTGATAATAGGACAATATATAGAACAATTGAAAACTGTAGCAGAAGAATTAAATGTTCCTTTGATAACAGGGAAAACTCCGAATGCAGAAAGAGAAGAATTGTATGCAAAGTTCAGAACAAAAGAAATTCGCGTTTTGGTAGTAAGTAAAATTGCAAATTTTTCCATTGATTTACCGGATGCAAGTGTTTTGTTGCAAATAAGCGGAACATACGGTTCCAGACAGGAAGAAGCCCAGCGATTGGGACGAATTCTTCGCCCAAAGGAAGAAAATGTATCTTACTTTTATACATTTACGACAAAAGATTCTCTTGAAGAAGATTATGCTCATAAGCGACAAAGATTTCTTACAGAACAAGGATATTCTTATCAAATAGATTATTGGGAACCAAGGAAGTGAAGCTATGTCAAATGAATACAGATTAAATTCTTTAGAAGATGACGAAATCTTAAAATTATACGAACTCTTTTTCGGACCGATTCTTATGCGGCGAGAAACGGAATTTTATCTGGAAAGTTTGAAAACATTTTTAAATAAAGAATCTTCCATTGAAAAAGTAGTTAATAAATTAAATTCTTTAGAAATAGAGATTATAAAATTACTTTCTCAATTGACACAGGTACCGGCAATTTTCCTCAATGAAAAATTGAGTATTATTTTCGGAGAACATCCGTCCCTTATCGGGAAAATGATACAGAATCTTATCGCCAAAAATTTTATTTTTGTTCATAACGAGAAATTTCTATTTATTCCTGAATTGTTGTCTGTCCATTATAAAAAGGAAGGAATTACTGCTGTAAAAATAGATACGCAAGAGCGAATATATGACAGTGGAAAATTTAGTGATGTTATCAATGTCATTATTTATTTTCTTTCAAAAGGTTTGAAATTTTCAAAAAGCGGCGGTTTGTATAAAAAAGATTTTGAACAACTCTCAACTGTATTTTGTACAGCTTCGGGATATCTTCGGGATGAGTATGATATTATAGGATATTTCTTTTCAACGACTTTTATGTATGAAGAAGAACTTCAAATGGAAAAACTTCAAAGTTTTTTCAAATTGTCGCAGTTGGAGCGAATGCTGGCATTGGCAGAAAAAGTTTTCCCTTATTTAAAGCCGATTCTTAAACAAGTTTATGAAAATAAAACGAGCTATAAAATAAGTAAAAATGATTTGAAGCAATTGTTTAAAATATTATTGCTTGCTTCTGTTTTAAATCACGAACCTTACAGGGCAGATTTTAACAGTATTATTGATTTTCTTACTAAAATAGGACTTTGCAAAACAGACGGCGATGATGTGATTTTTATCTATTATGAAGAATCAGATGTATTGCCGATGGAATTAAAAATTACAAGTAATTTTGCAATTTATACTAATTCCGGCAATACAGATTGTGACTATTATTTGTGTGCATTATTCAGTGAGTTTGTAAAATATGACAAAATTACTGAATTGGAAATTAATGATCGGTCAATTTGTCGAGCGATACAAAACGGCTGTACATTTAAACAATTTGAAGATTTTATTCTGCAACATAGTGTCAATTTAGGAACAAATGTAAGTACGACCATAAAAGAATGGTTTTCCCGACATAATTCCTTTTTCTATGTAGAAGGAACAATTTTCTTTGCAGAATCTATTGAAAAAGGTAAAACAATTACACGTTTGATTGAAAGCGGTACAATAAAAGCATTTCCGGTAAAAGAAGATGCTGTTTTTCTTATTCCGGATGAAGAGAAAGAATTATTTTTCTCTTTTATGTCTCGTTCAAATTTTACTTTTTTTGAAAAAAAACCTCGTAAAAAAGCAGAAGTGGATTTGCAAAATGAAGATCCTACAGAATATAGGACATTTCTTACTTTTAATAACGATTGACCGAAAAAAAAGTTATACTAGAAAATAATCATATTATAATTTTTACGGGGGACTATTTATGGCTATAAAAAATTTTGTTTTAGATACAAACGTTATTCTCCACGATGCAAATTGTATAATGAATTTTGCAGATAACAACATTATCATTCCGATGGCAGTACTTGAAGAAGTCGATAAGTTTAAAAAAGGTGACGAACAGAAAAACTTTCAAGCTCGACATTTTATAAGAACCCTGGATTCTATTTATTGTGATTCTACGGATTTTAAAGAAGGTGCAAAACTCGGTGAAGGGAAAGGGATTCTCCGTATCGTTGCCGGAGATGATACTTCCCCGGAAGTAAAAAAAATGTTTATGACAGATTTTGCGGATCATCGAATTTTGACTGTTGCTTATAATATGAAATATCGTGATAATAATGAAAATGTAGTTCTTATTACAAAAGATATTAATTTACGTATGAAAGCAAAAGCTCTCGGTATAAAAGCGGAAGATTATACAAGCGGGACTGTTCGTAATGTTGATACTTTGTATACCGGAAAATGTGAAATAGAAGATGCTTCCGGAGAAATCAGCAGCAAAATATTTAGTGAAGGTCTTAAAATCAGTGATTTTGAGAAAATAACGGAACAAAAGCTTACTCTTAATCAATATCTTACGATTAAAAATAATCACAATTCAATTTTAGCAAGATACGATTCTTTCTCCGACAAGATTCGCCCGGTAGAAACAAAGAGTGCTTACGGGATTCGTCCAAGAAATGCAGAACAAACTTTTGCAATGGATGCGTTGTTAGATGACAATATTCCTATTGTTACTATTTCGGGAAAAGCAGGAACAGGGAAAACTCTTTTGGCACTTGCTTGCGGCTTGGAACGTCGGTCCAGCTATAAACAAATTTTTGTTTCTCGTCCGATTATTCCTTTAAGTAATAAGGAAATCGGATTTTTACCGGGTGATGTAAAATCAAAATTGAATCCGTATATGCAACCGTTGTGGGATAACTTGAAAGTTATAAAAAACCAATATGCCGAAAAAACAAAAGAATCTCAAAAGATTGAAGATTTGACGGAATCAGGAAAACTTTTGATTGAGCCGTTAGCATATATTCGAGGTCGTTCATTAAACAAAATTTACTTTATTGTTGATGAAGCTCAAAATCTTACACCGCATGAAGTAAAAACTATTATTACTCGTGTGGGAGAAGGAACGAAAATTATATTTACCGGGGATCCGCATCAAATTGATACGCCTTATTTGGATATTCATTCCAACGGATTAACATATCTGATTTCACGCTTTACCGGACAAAAATTATTTGCTCATTTGACACTTGAAAAAGGCGAACGTTCCGCACTTGCAGAACTTGCGAGCGACCTTTTATAATGGAATCCGAAAATAAGCGAATCGTAAAAAATACTTTAATGCTTTATTTCCGGCAAATTTTGATTCTGCTCACAAGTTTGTATACTGTGCGAATTGTACTGCAAGCTCTGGGAGCAGAAGATTACGGGATTTATAATGTTGTCGCCGGGACTGTTACTATGTTTGGTTTTTTGACAAACAGTCTCGCCGGTGCATCCCAACGTTTTTTTAGCTTTGAACTCGGGCAAGGAAACTGCGAAAGTTTACAAAAAATATTTAGCTTAATGTTGGCAATTTATATTCTGTTAGCAATAACGATTTTATTTTTTGCCGAGACAGTGGGATTGTGGTTTGTAAAAAACAAATTAACCATACCGGCGACTCGTATAAACGCAGCTGTTTGGGTATATCAAGCTTCAATATTTTCATTTATTATTTCTATTTTGACTACACCGTATATGGCTGCGATAATTGCACGGGAAAACATGAAAATATATGCGTATGCCAGCGTGATAGAAGCAATTTTGAAATTCTTGGTTGCACTATCTTTAAGTTTTATGCCGGACAAATTAATCGCTTACGGTTTTTTATTGCTGATAATTACTTTTTTAAATACAGCAGTTTACAGAATTTATTGCGGCAAACATTACAAAGAATGTCATTTTGTGTTCTATTGGGATAAGGAAAAATTCAAGGAAATCGTTTCTTACAGTTGTTGGAATCTCTTTGGTTCAAGTATTTCGATAATAAAAAATCAAATTATGAATATTCTGCTGAATATTTTCTTTAATCCTGTGGTAAATGCGGCTCGCAGTATTTCTGTACAAGTAAATAACGCCGTAAACAGTTTTGCCGGAAATTTTACTACGGCAATGCGACCGCAAATAATTAAACAATATGCAGCCGGTAAAAATGACAAAGCTATACAACTTGTTTTTTATGGTTGTAAATATACATTTTTCCTAATGTATATATTTGCTTTACCGCTTATTTTGGAAATGAATTACATATTAAAACTGTGGCTTTCGAAACCGCCGGAAATGGCTGTAATATTTACACGTTTGGCTTTGATTGATGCCGTAATAGCTTCTGTCAGCTATCAAATAATGACCTTAGCACAAGCAACAGGGAAAATAAAACTTTATCAAAGTGTAGTCGGCGGAATTTTACTTTTAAATTTACCTGTTAGTTATATTGTACTGAAACTCGGGGCAGCGGCGTATTCGGTAATGATTGTAGCTATAGTAATTTCTATTGTTGCGACAATTATTCGTTTATTAATTTTGAGACTTTTAGTTTCTTTCTCGATTAAGAAATTTTTAAGAGATTGTATATTGCCTATATTTTCAGTTGTTTTGATTGCATCTGTCATTCCGTGTTTTTTACATTACATAATGGAAGAAAACTTTTTTAGATTGTGTATAGTGTTTATTAGTGCGATTTTCCTGACACTTTTATCAATCATTATATTCGGACTTTCACACGGTGAACGCAAAGTGATTTTTATAAACATAAAAAACAAAATCTTAGGTAATAATAAATAATCCTATCTGGTAAAAAATATAGCCTTGTGATAAAACAACAGTCCGATTGTGAGGACTTGAATGGAATTTATATTAAGTTGCAGTGCATGTATAACAAAGCAAATAGCACAAATTGCAGAAATCAAAAATCTTGAAAAAAATAAAGCTCATGAAATAATGAGAAAAGTATTGAATCAATTGGCAAATGCAGATTATTCATTATCCACACCGCAACTTATGGGGAATGTGTGGGATATTTTAGAAAAAGAATTTGTAGAGCGTGATGTATATAAGGAAATAAAATATTTTTATAATAAAGCTCTTCTGCAACAAGAAAATTTGATTTGTGAAAATATTAATTCTCAAAAGGATAATTACAATCGTTTCAGGCAATCGTTGATTTTTGCAATTTGCGGAAATCTTATAGATTTAGCAGCGACTGATGTTTTTGATACAAAAGCTTTTTTTGACACAGTAATTAAAATTTCAGCATCATCATTTGCAATTGATGAGACTTTATCTTTATACAATTCTTTAAAATCTTGTAAGACTTTGCTTTATTTGGGAGATAATTGCGGGGAAATTGTTACAGACAAGATTTTTATACAGGAAATCAAACGCCAATTTCCGCAAATACATTGTTATTATGCAGTACGTGGTTTTGCAATTTTGAACGATGTAACAATGTTTGATGCTGATATGGTAAATATGCATGAAGCAGCGACAGTTGTGTCCAACGGAAGTAAGGCGGCCGGAACCGTATTGGATGATGTTTGTGATGAATTTAAAGCTATTTTTGATAATGCTGACGTGATTATTTCTAAAGGGCAAGGTAATTTTGAAAGTTTGCATCCGATAAACAAAGAAAATTTATTTTTCCTACTGATGGCAAAATGTTCTGTAATAGCTAAGATTTTCAATGTTTTACCAAAATCTATAATATGTATGAAAAATTGATATGAAAATAGAAATACTACAAAATTGTACTGCTTGTTATAGTTGTTATTCCGTATGCCCGCAAAAATCAATTACATTATGCGAGAATGAAGAAGGTTTTCTTTTCCCTAAAATTGATAAAAAACTATGCGTAAAGTGTGGACTTTGCGAAAAAGTCTGTCCGATTCTTTCACCGAAGACAAGTATAAATTTACGACCGCAGGCTTTCGCTGTTGTAAATAATAATGAACAAATCAGACTGGAAAGTTCCAGCGGCGGAGTTTTTTCTGCAATAGCGGAAAAAGTAATAACAAACAGCGGAATTGTTTTCGGAGCGAAGTTTGACGCTGATTTTTCCGTAGTTCACGATTATACGGACAATATTGCAGGACTTGCAGATTTTCGTGGGTCAAAATATGTTCAAAGTACAATCGGCGATTCATTTAAAAATTGCAAACGGCTTCTTGATTCCGGTAAACAAGTTTTATTTACCGGCACGCCTTGCCAAATTGTCGGGTTAAAAAGCTTTTTGCAAAAGGATTATCCGGCACTGATCACAGTTGATTTTATTTGTCACGGCGTGCCGTCTGTGCGATTATGGGAAAAATATCTCGCTTCAAAATCCAAAAAGCGAAAAATTATAAAAATAAACTTTCGCGACAAAACAAACGGCTGGAAAAATTATAATATGGCATTTATTTACTCTGATGGGAAAACAAGCAGACAAGATTTTCGAAATGACAGTTACATGAGATTATTTCTGAAAAACCTTTGTTTGCGGTCGTCGTGCTATTGTTGTAATTTTAAAAAAGTAAATCGTTGCAGTGACATTACTTTGGCAGATTTTTGGGGAATTCAACGTGAATTTCTGGAACTTGATGATGATAAGGGTATATCTTTTGTCATAGCACATTCATGTGAAGGAAAAAAAATAATAGAAAATCTCAATACTTGTACGATAAAAGAAATCGATGTAAATATAGGAGCAAAACACAATTCTACATTAACTAAATCAGTTGCTCTTCCGGTACAAAGGGAACTTTTTTTTAAAGACTTGATAGCGAATAAATTAAGCGTAAAGCAATTAGCAGACAAATATGCAGCTATACCGTTATTGAAACATGTAAAAAAAATGATAAAGCATTGTTTGAAAAAAATATTGATACGGAGAAAAAAATGAAAATCGGAATCATGACATTTTGGTGGTCTGATGATAATTACGGACAACTTTTACAGTGTTATGCATTACAAAAATATTTACGTGACAACGGACACGAACCGTATTTGATCAGATACAAATGGTATTCCGATGTAATCAAGAATCCGCTGCCGGTAAGAATTTTAAAATTGTTAAATCCTTTTTTTGTATATAAGTTTCTGAAAAATAAGAGAAATAAATCTTTAATAAAGGAAGAAGTTGCAAATAATTCACGACATTTTGATGATTTCAGAAATCGTTATATAGCACAGTCTGAAAAACTTTTTCTGTCATTAAAACAATTACAAGAAAATCCACCGAGTGCAGATGTTTATGTCGTCGGATCAGACCAAGTTTGGAATTTTTTTGACAACCCTGTTCGCCGTTTTCGTAATGTAATGCATGCGTATTTCTTAGATTTCGGATTGCCGGGGACAAAGCGAGTTTCTTATGCTGCCAGTTGGGGAGTAAAAAATATAAGTACTGAATATGTTAAAGAGTTTTCGCCGTTATTGAAAAGATTTGACTATGTGAGCGTTCGTGAGGAAAACGGCGTAGATTTGTGTCGGCAATGCGGTGTAAATTCAGTGAAGTGGGAACCGGATCCGACATTACTATTGTCTGCCGATATTTACCGAGAACTTTATAAGGAAAATCCGGTAAATAAACCGCAAGGAAAATATTTAGTTTTGTATGCTGTAAACAACGATTCTAAATTTGATATTCAAGCAGTCTATGATTTTGCAAAAAGTAAAAAATTGGAAGTTGTTTATATTACCGGTAACGGAACGATTGACAAGTATCCAAAATTTTTTGCTACTATTCCGGAATGGCTTTATCTTATCGATAATGCAGAATATGTAATTACCAATTCTTTTCATTGCTGTGTATTTTCAATTTTGTTTCATAAACAATTTGCGGCGTTGGCATTGAACGGAAAGAATGCTGGAATGAATTCACGGTTGGATTCTCTTTTTAAACGTTGTCAGATTGAGCCAAGACTTATTTATACTAAAGATTTTTCGGTTATGGATAAGCCTTATATTCCTAATTTTGATTTTAATGTTAAAACTTATTTTACATGATATAATCGACTGCTTTAAGTTGTATTTTGGAGAGAAAAATGGATTGGGAATTTTTAATTCATTGTAATAATGAAAAATCGGCATTGGGACGAGACTCTTTTCAGCGAGATCACGATAAATTGATTTTTTCATCTGCGTTTCGTAGTTTAAATCAAAAAACTCAAATTTTCCCGATGCCGGAAAATTATTTTATTCACAATCGAATGACTCATAGTATAGAAACTTCTTGTGTCGGGCGATCTTTAGGCGAAAATACAGCGAGGGAAATAGCAAAACTTTATAAAATTGAAAATGCTTATGAGTTTCAGATAAAAATCGGGCGAATTGTAGAAACAGCTTGTCTTGCTCACGATATAGGAAATCCGCCTTTCGGACATTCGGGAGAATCTGCGATTTCAAGTTTTTTTGAAACCAATTCGGGCGTTTTATCTGGGTTGAACGAAAAACAAAAAGCTGATTTATTGAATTTTGAAGGTAACGCACAAGGGTTTCGATTGTTATCACGTAAAGGCGGAGAATTGGATGTTACTCCCAATGTTTTGGCAGCATTTACCAAATATCCTAGAGAAAGCGTGATTACAGATTATAAAGAAGAATCTTTTGCTGCTAGAAAAGACCAAAAGAAATATGGCTTTTTTCAGAGCGAAAAAAATGTATTTGCTGATATTTCGACTAATTTTAACCTTCTTTCATTGTCTGGTAAAAATGATATGGCATTTGCTCGTTTCCCGTTGGCTTTTCTTGTAGAAGCTGCTGATGATATTTGCTATACAATTATGGATATTGAAGACGGTGTGCGATTGCGAATTTTACCGTTTTTTATGGCTCGGGATATTCTTTTACCAATATTGAAACAATCAGAGCATAATGCAGTTATTCAACGTTGTGAAAATTTAGCTGATGATACGCAACGGATAAGTTATTTGCGTGCAAAAGTAATAAATGAATTGACGATGCAATGTTCTGATTGTTTTATCAGGAATTTAAAGGAAATTGAGAATGGAACATTTTCCGATTCATTACTTTCTGGCATAGAAGGAAAGTTATATGTTAATACTTTAAAAGATGCAGCTGCTGAAAATTTGTATAACTATCAACCGGTTGCTGAAATTGAAACTGCCGGATTTGAGATAATTCATGGTTTACTTGAAATAATTTTAGAATTGCAATCTGCTCCGAATACTCGACGTAATCAGCAACGAGCTTTGTTGTTTCCGCAGCAAATAGCAAATCCGGCAGAAAATCTTACTTATTATGAGCGACTGTTGGTTGCAACAGATTTCATTTCTGGTTTAACGGACGGAGCTGCAATCAACTTATTTAACAAAATACGCGGAGTTTCATTTCCACGTATTTATTAAATATGAGTCTATTTTGTTATAAAATCTAATTTGTATTTTTGTTCTATTCTTAGATTTTCAGCATCAATAGCGTTTCTTTTATTTTCATATTCGATTAATTTTTTGATATTTTCCGCCATTTCACTGAAAACAATTTCACCTTCGTCGTTGATTTCTTCGACTTTGAAAATTTCATACCCTATCGGTGTTTCTATAATTTCAGAAATTTCGCCTTTTTTTAAATTAAAAATTATTCGTTCAGATTTTTCGTTTTGCATACTGCCTCTGGTTATAAAGTCCGGTAAGAAGCCTCCATTTTTAGAAGAGGCTTTATCTTCAGAGTATTTTTTAGCAGTTTTTGCAAAATCTTTCCCGTTATCCAATTCTTTTTTTGCACGTGTGATTTTTGCCAAAGCTTTTTGTTTGTTGAAGTGCGGAGCAAAACTTACAAATATATGACGAACTTGTAAGGATGGGTTTATTCGGGAAATAGTAGGATTTGTTTTGTAATAATCGATAACGTCATTATCATTTATTGTTTTATAAGAAACTTTCTCATTTCTATATTTTTCTATAATCACATTCTTTTTCAAATCTTCTAAAATGAAAGAATAGCTTAAAGGCGAATTCTTTAAATATAATTTAAATTGTTCTACATCTCCGATATACGCTTCTACTTGCTTATTAATTTCATCGTCATCGTATTCAAATGCAGAATCGATTATTTCACGATAATAAAGTTCTTTTTGAGCCAAAGAATATGCCATGAAATAAAATAATTCTTTGATTTGTTCTTTTGAAGTCATGGAAAAATCAAGGCTGTCAGCTGATACTTGATAATACAAAAAAGGCAAAACATATTTATTAGTAACGGAAAATTTTGTTGTATTAACTAACGTAGTTTCTTTTTCAATTGAAAACAAATCTGATTTTTTCTCCATATTCTTTGAGAAAACAAAAAGATTTCCAGAATAATCAAATGCATCTGTTGCTAAAGATGGACTGTATTCATTTTTAGATGTACATGCGATAAATGTGATAAGTATTGTAAATAAGAAAAATCTTAATTTCATTAGAATTACCTCGTAGTGTAAGTGTTTTTGTAACATTTTTTAGATTGATTCATTAGTAAAAGAAAAAGACCTCATTAATATGAGGTCTATATTTTCATTTGTATATTATTTTTATTGAATTTGAATCTCGATCAATCCCGGAGCTAACATTGACAACATTTTTAAAGATGTTTCTTGCCAAGTGATTTGTGAATTAGCAATAACTTTAAAATTATATTTTTTGTCTGCCGGTAATGGAGTAACTTTAGTTATCCATTTAATAAGAGTTTTAATTCCACTGGAATTTAAAAATGTAAGCTTTGAAAAATCTAACTCTACGTATTTAATTCCGTTTTCAATTATGTTGTTATGGATTTGTTCAAAAAAAGGAACAAATATCGGTTCAGGATTTTGAATATCAATGTCTCCTGAAAAATTCACTTTTACTCCGTTATCAAGATCTGTAAGTTCTACATTTGCCTTTTCTGTAACAACGTTTTCTAATCCAAACTTATTCATACAATATTACCCCATTCTATTTTAAGTCAAAAATTACTGAAACTTTCACTAAGTCATTATCTGTAGAAAATTTAATTTCTGCATTACTTTCATACCGAATTCTGGCTAGCCCTAATTGAGAACCTCCGTCAGTTCTTAGTGCAGCTTCGGCCATTTTCATTAAATAAACTTCTTCCGGATTACCGTTATTAATTCTGTCGATTTCATTTTTTAATACTTCCCAATTTGTAGGAGTAGAAAAGTTTTCAACAGAAAGATAAAGTTTGCTTTCTTCTGGTTTATGCTCTACCGCAACTTTGGTTCCTTCTTCAGAAGCATATTTTACAGCATTTTCTAATAGTTCACTAGCAGCCATTGATATAACGTCAGCTTTTTTACAATCTGTCAATGCTATAGCTAAAAAACTTTGAAGAAATGAACGAACCGCTGCAATGTAAGTCCATCTCGGACCGAAAACGAGTTCAATAAAACCGTCTTTAATATTTTTTGAGAGTTCCATAAATCTTTCTCTATTAATTAGTTTTGATGGTGTCAACCATACAACATTGTTTGGTGTATTGCAAGATTTTTTCTATCCTTTAATTTTTTTTTCTTTTTTTTAAAAAAACTTGTATTGTTTTATTGGTATTCAGTGTTAAAGTAAACTTATGAAAATGTCGATTTTGTTTGATATATTAAACGATTAAAAGGTTTGAATAATGAGAAACATATCTTTGCGTACAAGAACAATCATAACAATTGCCTTCTCCGTATTTTTCATTTTTATTTTTATGTTTTTAGGAAATCTTTCTTTATCGAAAAAACAAATAAAAAACAGATTTACCAACGAAATAGAGCAGTTTAAATCTTTGTCGACGGGCTGTTTATATTTACCAATAAAAGAAAATCAAACAGAAATTGTTTCTGAAGTACTTTCGGGTTTATTGCAAAAACAAGATGCGGTATGTATTGAGATTTATTTAGCAAATTCCCCGAAGGATATTTATTTTGCCAAGCAAAAAATTGACGGCGAAATTAAAGAAACAACAATTCCGTTTTCTCCTACAGCAAATCATATAACGACTCAAATGACGTTAAGACCTATAGATAATACTGGAGTCAGTGCCGGATATATAAAATTTTATTTTGATGCTACTTCAATGCAAGCTGATTTCAGTGCGGCACAAAGAAATAATTGGTTCTTGTTTATTTTGGGATGGATACTTTTGTCCGGATTGATTTACGTGTTTATTCACATAATGTATCTTTCTCCGTTAAAAAAATTAACGCTTAATGTTGAAAATTTGAGTGTTTCATCTATAGAAAATCAAATTTATATGAAGAGCTTTTTGAATTCTCAAAAAGAATTTTCTATTATAGAAAGTTTTTTAAATCAATATATCAGAAAAGTGGCTAATGTAATTGAAAGGCTTCAAGTTTCATTTTATCAATTAAAAGAAGTTTCTAATGAAAACTTAAAAATATCTGTAGATTTTGAAGATTCAATCAATACTGAAGCCAGTGCTATAGAAGAGATTTCTGCAACTTTAGTAGAATCAAGTGCATCTATTATGAATATTTCTAACAGTACACATTCAAGTGCAGAAAAACTTTCGACAAGTGCGGAAAAAGCAAAAGCAAGTTTTACTTTGATTGACAGAATTACGACATCGATTTCCGATATTTCGGAGCAATCGAAAAAGATTCAAAATGCTTTGTCTTTAATTTATGATGTTACTAATGAAACAGAAATGTTGGCGATGAATGCTTCTATTGAGGCCGCAAAAGCCGGGGATTTCGGTAAAGGGTTTTCTGTCGTAGCAAATGAGATTCGTGAGTTGGCTGAAAAATCTCAAGATTCTGTATCTGATATTGACGAGAAAATCAGACAGAATAATGAGATTGTAGAGAATACTCAAAATGTTATTGCAGACAGCCAAAAGATATTAAAAGAGATTTTGGAAATGACTGTAGTATCAGATCAATTCTTGTCACAAATTGCAGTCGCAATTAACGAAACTTCAACCGGTCAAGATGAGTTATTAAAAGCAGTTGATAATATAAATGCAACAATGACAAAAATAGTAGGACTTGTAATGGATATGAAAACACGAGCAGTAAAAATAGATGAGATTTCATCTAAAATGGAAAGTATTTTAAAAATATCAAAATAATAAAAGACTTAAGATAAATAAAAAATGCACCTTTTATAAGGTGCATTTTTTTGTATAAAGGAATGTTTTTATAAATCAATATCGATTTCATCAATTTTGAATTTTTCAGCAACTTCCGGGCTGACAATTTCAGCATATCGATAAATAGAATTGCTTTGATTATCAGATAAATAAAGCTTAACTGCACTTGCCTTTTTATTTTTTAATATAACATTCATTTGTGGAGCTACTGTATCATTGTTTTCAGTAATTCTGAATGCTTTCTTTTCTCTAAAAAATTTGTTAGGGACGTACAAAACTTTAATTGAATGATCTCGGTCAATATAATTGACGATTAGACCTTCACTGCATTGAAAAACTTTTTTTATCATGTAGTTATTCACAGTATATTTATCTTCTTCTTGTTTTTCTTCCTGTGATGTTTCCTGTGCAAAAACTCCCACAGAACACATAACAAATGCTAAAATAAAAAACATTATTTTTCTATACATCAAATTCCTCCTTGTAACTCTGTTATAGAAACTTCTCCATATATTACCGAAAAGGATTATAAAATCAAGAAAAAAAAGAGAAAATAAATTTACTTTAAAGGAACATTACGATATACTCCGGCGGAAAAATAGCGATATTTTAAAAACTCTGATTCTTATTGAATACAAGCTCATACGTGTTTGTATCGGTGAGGAATAAAGGAGCAAAATGTTGGACTTGCAAAAATTATCTCTTGCAATAAATAATACATTTGAAGTACTTCCGGCTCCGGGATTGCTTTTATTATCGGATGACGGAAACAAAAAAAACTTAATAACAATTGGTTGGTTGCAATTTGGCAATCTCTGGGGAAAATGGACGGTAAATGTTTTTATTCGTCAATCTCGTCACTCATTCAAAATATTAAATAACAGTGAATATTTTTCTTTAAATATCTTAGAACCACAAAAATATAATAATCAAATTACATTGTGTGCTCAGAAATCAGGTCAAACTTATGACAAAATAAAAGAAAGCGGTTTGACAATTATTGAAAACGAAAAGATTGCTACTATTGCCGAAGCTCAAACAACATTTGAATGTAAGATTTTAAATAAAACAATATTAGATAAAGCGTGCCTTGCACCGGACTTATTTAATAAGTTTTATTCAAATGAAGATTTTCATCAGTTGATTACGGCAGAGATTTTAAGTGTAAAAATATAAAGGACTAGAAAATGGAAAAAGAAGCAACAGAAATTAACAATGTACTAAAAGAAGCATCTCCTACTTTTTATTCAGTATTAAGTAATTTGGGGAAACGTCTTTACATGCCTAAGGGAATTATTTTCCAGAGCAATCAATCGAAAAAGCATGCCAAAAGTTATAACGCATCAATTGGTATTGCAAAAGAAAATATAGGTTTTAGTGAAGGAAAAGGAATTTCTGTTGAGAATTTAGCACCAATGACACTTAATTCTATTGGTAAATATTTTGTAGGCTTGGAACAGAATGAAATATTTAATTATGCACCGCAACCTGGTCTTCCGGTTTTGCGTGATTACTGGCATGAAAAAATAGTAAATCAAAATCCTTGTTTGAAGAGCAAAGAACAAATAAGTCGACCGGTTTTGACCGGAGGTTTAACTCATGCAATAAGTCTTGCTGCGGAATTGTTTACAGATCCGGGTGATGATCTTTATTTAGCTGATAAATTTTGGGAAAATTATTCGCTGATTTTTAATGTAAAATATCAAGTGAACTTTGTTCATTATAAATTATATAAAGATGATTATTCAGGTTTTAATTTAGAGTCATTAGAAGAAACATTGTCGAAATCAAAAAAAGATAAATTAGTTTTATTGTTCAACTTCCCTAATAATCCTACAGGTTATACGGCAACAGAAGAAGAAATGGATGGCATAAGAGATATTCTTGTTCGTATTGCGGAAAAAGGTAAAAAGATTGTCGTTTTATGTGATGATGCTTATTACGGATTATTTTATGATAAAAATATTTATCCGGGGTCAATTTTCTCAAAGCTGGCAGGAATACACGACAATATTGTAGCAGTAAAAATCGATGGTATTTCAAAAGAGTGCTATGCGTGGGGATTCCGAGTTGGTTTTATAACTTTTGCTGATAATTTTCAATCAGTCGATGGGTATGGTGTAATGGAAGAAAAAGCAATTTCAGGTATCAGAAGTTCTGTTTCTTCATGTTCCAGTATCGCACAGGCTGTTTTGAGTCATGCAATTAAAGATGAAGATTATTCCAAAGAAAGAGAAGAAAAATATAGAATATTAGAATCTCGTGTGGCAAAAGTAAAAGAGATTGTTTATCGAGAAGAATATAAATCATATTGGGATGTATATCCGTTTAATTCCGGTTATTTCATGTGTTTAAGAATAAAAGATATTCCGGCAGATACAGTTCGTAAGCATGCCCTTTTCCGTTATGGTTTGGGAACTATAGCGTTTGATCAAGATTTACGTGTGGCTTTTTCATGTATTTCAGAAGAAAATCTTGAAACTGTATTTCAAATTATTGCTAATTCAATAGAAGATATAAAAAAAGGTGATATTGAAACGGGAAATGAATAATGAAAGTAGACGTAAGAATTAAGAATGAAAATTGGAAGCGTGATTTGCAGGAAGCTGCAATGAATACCATTAATAAAAAATGGGATGACGGCAAGGAATTGACCGAAGAATTATTTCGTAAATATATAATCAGTGAGCATTCCCCTATCCGTGCGGTAGAACTACGAATAACTCTTTATGATATTCCTAGTCCAAACAGCGTTCATTTTGCACGGCATGTTCATTCTATTCCTTACGTCACTACACATCGCCCGGACAGAACAGGTCAAGAACGAAGCGTAAATGATACATGTACTCACATGATGGATATCAACATACAGGCGTTAATTGATATGGCACGTAAAAGACTATGTGTCGGTAAAGTCGATAAAGTGACTTATGGTTACATG
>JAGANG010000088.1 GCA_017624275.1 Spirochaetales bacterium
CCAGGCGTCTTTCTTCAGGGAAAGAATGTAAGAATAAGAGGCAATATAAATGAAAGTATTTTATACATTAAATAAAATTCAAAAAATCATTAAAATCAAGAAACAAAAAATCCCATCCGAAATAATGAAAAATCATCTCGGAAGGGATTAACAAAAAAATTGATATTAAATGCAAATCACATTTAAGTGAATCATAATACACTAATTTGCGATATTTTTCGTGCAATATAATTTGTGCGCAATCACCGGCCATATTTCCCGATTCGCGTTAAACTTCATGCGCTTTAGAACGTGACATAAACTGTTGCGTCATGTATAATTAATTCTGCAGAAGAAATAACTTCTGTAATAATTATTTGGAGTGACTCAATGCTTAAACTGATAAGAGAAAACTATCTTGACAGAGCAGAAGCCTTTGCTGCTTCAACAGGTCTGCCGCCTGAAATCATCAGAAATTTTTTGTCTGATGACGGCAAGAAATCACCGTACGAAATTGCCCGCAGGATTTCATCGCACTTTGGTGAATCGCCCGAATGTATGTGCCGTGAAGCTGATGTTGATGATTTTCTTCCGCTTCGCAAAAAAAGAATAGCAGAGGTTTTTGACAATCTTGACGAAACCCCGTTCATCGTTTGTGACACAAGCCTTGAACCTCTCGGCATTGAAAAGAATGATATGCTGCTTCTTGAAGAATGCGATGTCGCCGATATAGACGAGTTGATTGCCGTCAAAATTTTCGGCTGTATTGTTTTCGGATATTATCTGGAGGATGCCTGTGACGGTCATGTGATTATAACCTTCCCCAACAAAGACTATGCCGAAATAAACACACCCGCATTCATGAGGAAATCAATTGTCAATTCTCTTTACAGGGTCAAGAGCTATATTCACTATGAGAACGATGATGATACCGAAGGCGAAGAAATCTTTTTGAACAGACACGGAGAACAAGATGTCATTTATTGAAGAATTTTACTACGGCAACATAGATTCTCAATCATATAATTCTAAATACGGAACAGAGTTGAAGAAAATACTTAACGATTTGACCGAACTTGAAAAACAAATTGCAGGGCTGCTGTCGGGAAAGGAAAAAGAATTGTTTCTTAATTACACAGACAGATATATTGAGTTTACATCTTCATCTCTTGTTGACGCCTTCACAAGCGGTTTTCGTCTCGGTTCAGAATTTACTCTTGATACCTTCGTGAACAAATAAACATAACAATCCAAACGGAATCCTTTCATTTTCCGGTCATGACTTACGCTCCGCAGATTTTTTCTGCGGAGCTCAGTTTTTTTATAACTTGTCATATGACAACAAGTTGTCATTACAAGCTATGACGACGGTTTTTTGAGGTGCCGATTTTTGTCTAAATTTTGCAAATGATTTTCTTCATTTTCCACTGTATTTAAACCGCTTTTTTGATTAAAAAATGAAGTCAAACCGAAGGCTTATTTTCCTTTTTCAGAACACAAATCAAGCTGCAATACGGCTGAAAATCGCTCTTGTGGCCGATGCTTTCGCATAATTCCTCAGCAGGGAAAAACAGGGAATTTCTTTGTCTTTTCTCAACAAAATAAACTGTTTTCTTTGTTTAAAAATCACAAACTTTGCTCACACAGAACCGTTTTACCGCAAAAAATCAACTCAATATTAGATACTTTATTCAGAAGGGGAAAATTTTTTCTCTTAAAATCTGCATAAAGGAGTCTTGATTTTTTGCATTGTATTACCACAACAACACCACCGGAAATAGTCTTTTTTGACAAAGGAAATAAACCCTATGACACCCCTTGGTATCACAGTAATTTGATTTTTATTGATACC
>JAGANG010000089.1 GCA_017624275.1 Spirochaetales bacterium
CAATCTAGATGTGTAATAAAATTTCCAAAAGCTCCTTGCAAATATCCGTGTCGGACATGACTTTACAAAACATAAAGTCGTCCGTGATATTTAAATCTTCCCAGCGTTTAAAATTGCTCATTTCTCAATCCTTAAAATATAATTTAGGAGAAAAATTTTTCTCCACAAATTTTAATGTATTTTCTTTCATAAATGCTTACAAGTTTCGGGAAAAAAGTTGAAGTTTTTTTATTTTGCCTCGTGAGATGTGGTTTAAACGGTGTTTTAGCCTAAATTAAATTTGCTGACTCAACCGGAGAAACAGCTAATTTTATGGATAAATTGCAGATAATAATGGGTTAGTTTTACCGGTATAAAGAGTAGGTTTTAGAGCTTAATTGTTTAGGAGCGGAGAAAACTTTCCGCTCCTTATTTATGGGTTTAAAGTTTTTCTATTTCCTCGACAGACAAGCCGGTAACAGATGCAATTTGGTCTTGTGACAAACCTATGGACAATAAGTTTTTTGCTGTTTCAACGGCTTTTTGTTGTGCTCCCAAGGAAATCCCTTCGTTGCGACCGATAGAAAATCCATCTTCAAAGGCTTCTCTTCGTTGAACAGCAATATCTGTATCATAATCATATTCTGCTAATAACATATTTTGTACCTCCGTTGATTTTCGGTTTAAATAGTCTGAAAGAAAGCCTTTCTTAATCGCTTGCTTTATCGCAGTCGTAAGCGGTTCAGGAACCGCATTTTCAATATTGCAACGTACCTGCTCAATAAATTCCGAGTATTCTTTCAATGCTTCGCAGTGTTTCAAAATCGGATTTTCTTTATCCACGTTAATATTAATCACTTTCACGGATATTTCAAGCGGATAATTCGCATTTTCAAACTGATTTTTCAATTCGCTGTTGTCGCCAAGTTGCATAAATGCGTCGGACAATTTCATCGTGCTTTCTGTCGGATAATCTTCCTTTCCATTGTAAAAAACATAAAACTCCGGGACTGGTAACTTCACAAGTTTACGCCCAAACTTTTCATCTTTTGTTGTGATTTTCTCATAAATTCTAGCAATATACTCCAAAAAACGAAACGGCATGTTCTTATTGATTGTCGATTGATGTTCAATCAAAATGATAATTTTCCCATCGATGAGCATCGCAATATCATTGTAATACTTCATATAAAGTACACGTTCCAGCATTACAGGTTGTACTTCCGTTGTTTTTGCGTCAAGATTCGTACCGTGCAGGGCATTGT
Source organism: Spirochaetales bacterium (assembly GCA_017624275.1). Lineage (GTDB taxonomy): Bacteria > Spirochaetota > GWE2-31-10 > GWE2-31-10 > GWE2-31-10 > RGIG8597. The sequence goes on from JAGANG010000089.1 coordinate 1,245, forward strand.
AAAGTGAAATAAAATTTTCTTTCGCTGTCACATCGTGTGCAAACAGGTCAACGAAGACCGAGTCTTTGTAATTACGATTTGTTTTTTCTTTTGTCATAATTTTTCCCATAAATAAAAATTAGGAGAAAAAATTTTCTCCACAAATTTTAATGCATTTTCTTTCATAAATGCTTACAAGTTTCGGAAAAAAAGTTGAAGTTTTTTTATTTTACCATCTAAAACGCTGTTTAAATGACGTTTGAGACCGTGCAGTTCGACGATGTTTTACCGATAAAAATGGGGGAAATTGGATAACAGAAATGGTACCTGATGTCTATTCTCTTTTAGAATCGACGTCTGGCACCTATGAAAGTTATAAAAAAAGGAGACAAACTAAAACGCCTGTCTCCTCACAATTAAGTACTAATTCCTACTCGCTATACTCATAATTTATAGTAGCACCGGTTAAATAAGAATTACTACTACTACCAATGCTTATTTGTTTCCACTGTTCTTGCGAACCTTTGTAATTTACTGTTGTTAAGCTACTGCAATTTTTGAACGCATAATTACCGATAGAAGTAACGCTGTCGGGAATTGTCACACTTGTTAAGCTCTCGCAACCTTCGAACGCACTTTCACCGATAGAAGTAACGCTGTCGGGAATTGTCACACTTGTTAAGTTACTGCAACCTTCGAACGCATTTTCACCGATAGAAGTAACGCTGTCTGGTATTGTCACATTTTCTAAGCTACTGCAATAATAAAAAGCATTGTCACCGATAGATGTCACGCCATCGGGAATAATTACGCTTTCCAAGCTACTGCAATACTTGAACG
>JAGANG010000090.1 GCA_017624275.1 Spirochaetales bacterium
ATATTTTTTATGCATTTAAAGCATATTCTTCTTTTAACTTCTTGTTTGTATTTATTATCAAAGCTACTACAATTGCTGCCATCACGATAACCGCAATTCCGCCGGCAATTGCCGGTACTACAGCTAAACTTGCAGGGGTTGTCTTTTAAAAATGTTCTTAAGGGAAGAAGTTATTTCTTAATTGAGAGTTTCTTTAATTTATTAATAGTAACCTTTGTTACATTTTTATCGTCAGATTTTCTGCATAACATTCCTTTTTCAATTACTGCTTTTTTAAATTTTACGTTAGCAGGATCTATCATAATTTTTGCAATGCTGTTGTTTATTTCAAATACGATACCTTTTGCTACAAGAGTTTCTTCTTGACCAATAACTTGGAGTGTGTAAGGATCGATAATTTCTTCTCCTAACTCAAAAATATCAATTACATTACCTTCTTCATAGTTTAGATTTGGTATCATCATAACTTTATTTTTTGAGATACTTAAAATTGTTGACGGATAAAGTTTGTCTACAATTTTAGCAATAAGTTTTTTTGAAAGTTTTTCAACAATAATGGCAGCTAAATCTTCTTTTTTTCCTTCTCCACCTCCAAAAGCAGTTACTGCAGATTTATTACCGTCAATACTGTCACGTATTACTTCGGAAAGAACTATCTTACCGTTTGATACGTCAATAAATTTAACTTCAAATCCTAATGTAACAGTTTCTTTAGAAGTCGCTACTCCCATTACGGCAACATCTTGTATTTTACTTTCATAATCTACAATCTTTGAAATTAAAAGAAAGTCTAAACCTTGCACAGATGCTAAGCCATTGCCTTGCATCATAGATTCTTCAGATAATTTATTAATTTCTTCTGAACTTCTTTCCATTACGTCAAAACGACCGGACTGAACTAATGCTTGTGATAAGTATGATTGTAGTTTTTTAGCAATTTCTCCATTTTTTCCAGTAACCTCTCCAAGTCCTATGACAGGTTTTCTTTCTTGTGCAAAAGCACAAAATGTAATAGTTAAAAAAACTATAGTAAATATAAAACATTTATTTTTCATTTAATAATCTCCTTGTTTTTTAGTATCCAAATCTTCTACCTAAAGATTGACTTCTTTCTAATTTTTCTTTGTCTTTGTATTCTTTTTCTTCATCAGGGGTGATTTTTAGACAAGAACATCCTACAGTTACCAAATCTGTATCACCACTTATGATTTCTCCTACTGAAAAAGCAGGTGCAACTGTACGAATTTTTATTCGTGCGACTTCATCAAAGCCGACATCCCAGCTGTCTTCAGAATTTTGATTTGGGAAAATTTTGTAAATTTGGTCAGCTTCCATGAAACCATGTCCATAATTAATCTTGACTTTTTTTTCACTTACTGCAGATATTTGAACCGGAACAATGGCATTAGCAATAAGAAAAGATGATTGAAGACTTGCTTTTCGCATAACATTTGCAATGTAGTTTTCGCTTGTAGTTTCTGATTGGTAAGAGCTACCTTTTGTTGATGCTGCACTTACATCATTTACTTCTACAAAATCTGCCAATACAATCTTACCTGTGTGTACATCTACTAACTTAAAATCAACAGCAAATTCAACAGTTTTCACAGTTTGTTCAAAGTTTTTAATTTTTATCGGTTTTTCAGTAAAGCCACATTTTGTAACAGTTCCCATTAAAAGAAAATCTACTCCTGATATTTTCCCTGTAACAGCTGCTTGGTCTTTATCTATAATGCCATCGACTCCCAGACCTTGCTCTTCAAGAATAGCATCGAGTCTTGTTCTTTCAATTACATCAAAGCGTCGAGTTTTTACCAGTCCTGTTTGAATCATATCTAGAAATACATCTAGATTAAATTTTATTTCTGCATATCCATTCTGATAGTAATTTCGATTTTTTTGAACAGCTATAGCCTTATTTTCAAAGCTTGCAAAACCTATTTTTATTCTTTCTTCTTCTATTTCTTCTGCGAATGAAGAATAGAGTGATAAGATAAAAAATAAGGCAAAAATTATTCTTTTCACAATACACTCCTTATTTCTTAACGAATATAACTCGTAAGGGTTCATGAAAATGTTTTGTAAAAAAAAAAAAAAAACTGTCAATAAGTTAATTGTTTTTTTATATATCTTTCAATGGTTCATTTATCAAAAAATAAGCATCTTCAAGTGAAGCAGAAAGAGCAAATGGTATTACTCAACAAAAAGTAGGAGAATGTTGTAGAAGGAAACGGAAAACTGCAGGCAGGTTTATTTGGAAATATGATATTTAAAGATTAATCTTTATGACACTCTCCGGAAGCTTTTTTTCCGCATTGTTTACCATAAGGGCAGCCGATACAATGGTTGCCGCTTTTTTTCTGTTTGTACAAATAAAAACAAACGCTTCCTACTATCAAAATTAGAATAATTGAAATTACGACATTTGCCATTGCTTTCCCCTTAAAAAAATCCCTCGAGCAACACAGCCCAAGGGATTTTTAAATTTTATA
>JAGANG010000091.1 GCA_017624275.1 Spirochaetales bacterium
CGATATCGATTATAGCTTACTTACGATATCGATTATAGCTTACTTACGATATCGATTATAGCTTACTTACGATATCGATTATAGCTTACTTACGATATGCAAAATAACTTATAAACGAATCGAAAATGTTCGCTTGTTATTCATTGCATTTAAAATCAGTTTGTTGTCGGGTAAGTTGGTTTCAAAATAATTTTCAAGTTTATGGATTTTATGTGTTATTTGTTTTATAAAAAGAATCATTTTATCAATTTAGGGATGTTTAAAATATGAAGTTACTTATAGTTGATTGTTGTATCAGAGAGAATTTGTCTTCTACTCGTAAGTTTTATGAAGCGTTTCTTGAAAAGGTTGATATTTCAAGTTTTGAAGTAGAAAGGCTTTATTTGACTCGTGAAAATTTACAACCGCTTACTAATGACGAGATTAATTTGCGTGATAAATTGTTGAAAGAAAAGAATTTTGAACATGATATTTTTAAATATGCCAAACAGTTTGCAGAAGCTACGGAGATTATTATTGCTGCTCCGTATTGGGATTTATCTTTTCCGTCGTTATTACGTGTATATTTTGAAAGAATTTCAGTTGTCGGAATAACTTTTGGGTATGAAGGAACTAAAAGCGTTGGGTATTGTAAAGCCGGAACTATCGGTTATTTTTCTACTTGCGGCGGTTTTATTGACGGAAAGCATTTAGGTGCAGAGTATGTGCGAAAATTGGCAAAAATGTTTGGTATCGATGTAGTAAGAGAATATATAGCCGAGGGATTAGATGTAGATCCCGAAAAGCGTAAAAAAATTGCAGATTACTTTAAATAATAAAAAAAGGATACTCAATCGAGTATCCTTTTTCTTTGTAGAAAAGCGTAAAAACTAAAATTAGAAATCTTTAGCCATAACAGTTTTTCTTTTTGCATTTTTAGCACTTTCAATAGCTTGGTCGCACAATTCTCTTACTTTTTGAGAAAGTACGTTGTAAACTTCTGCTGAAGTGCTTAATTCGCTGGTAGTTTTAATGTAATTTTTTACTTTTGATGCAACTACCAAAACTTCTACTTTTTCTTCTTCGCTCATTTATTTACTCCTTAAAATGATTAAAAAAATCAAATTATTATAGCCGTGACATTTAATCGTGTCAAGAAACTTTGTTTCTTTTAGTTAAAAGAAATTTAATTTCTGACTAATATTCTTTCTTTGTACAAATCTACAGTTTTTGCAAATTCATCGCATGACTTAATAGTATTTACTACAGAACGTAAATTTGATACTCCCGGCAGTCCTTTTACGTATCCATGAAAAAATTTACGAAATTCCACCATTGCACGCTCGGAATTTTGCATATATTCTTCTAATTTTCTACAGTGTAAAACGGCTGCATCCAGTTTTTCTTCGTGACTTTTTGGAATATAAATATTACCGGTTAATTTGGCAATAATTTCTTCTATTAAAAACGGATTTTCTATTATTCCTCGTGCAAGCATTATTCCGTCACAGCCGGTTTCTTCAAACATTCTCACTGCATCATCAGCGGTAAATATATCGCCGTTTCCTATTACCGGAATTTTACTGTATTGCTTCAATTGCTTTATATGTTGCCAATCAGCTTTTCCGCTGAATAACATTGATTTTGTTCTTGGGTGCAAAGTTATTAATGCAGCTCCGGCTTTTTCGGCAGCATCGTAAACTTCGGTGTAATTTATACTTTGCAAGTCCCAACCGCTTCTTATTTTTAATGTGACCGGTTTGTCGGTTAATTCTTTCAATCCTTTGATTGTACGGTATATTTCATCGGGCGATTTTAATAATGCAGCTCCGGAATTACTTTTTATAATTTTTTTTACCGAACAACCGCAATTTATATCGATAATATCAAAATTTTCATTTTTAATTTTTTCGAAAGCACTGATAAAACGTTCTGCGTTATAGCCGAATAATTGCACGCCGAGTAATTTGTCTTCGTTGCAGGTATCGATTAATTTTACTGATTTACCAAAATTATAATTGAGCCCTTCAGCCGATACCATTTCGGCATAAGCAATACTTGCTCCTTGCTTTCTGTAGAGTAGGCGAGTAGGAAGATTGGTGTAACCGGCTAAAGGAGCGACAAAAATATTACCGGTTACATCAAGATTTCCTATTTTTATAGAATGAAAGAAACTATTCTTCATCGTTTTCTGTAGTGTCATAATAAACTAAGTCTGACAATCGTAAATGATATGCTTTTAAGCTGTTGGTAAATAAAATATCAGCCAGTTTATCAATAGACATGTTTCTTAGTTTTGCCAAAAATTTTAATGTTTCGACAATAAATACAGGTCGGTTTCTTTTACCTCTGTAAGCGTTTGGTGTAAGGAACGGACTGTCTGTTTCAATCAAAATGTTTTCTAACGGAATATTTTTTGCAACAGTATGCAAATTCGTTGCATTGTGGAAAGTAAGATTTCCGGCAAACGAAATATAAATTCCTAAATCAATCATTTTATAAGCATAGTCTGAATCTTCACTGAAACAATGCAAAATTCCGCCCTTAGACGGAGTTTTACTTTTTAATATATCAAGCATGTCACTGCCGGCTTCACGATTGTGAAGTACTACAGGAAGTTCATGTTTTTCTGCCATATCGAGTTGTTTCAAGAAAAATTCTATTTGGTCATTTTTATTACCGTATTTGTGGTGATAATCCAGACCTATTTCTCCCACTCCGATAACGTTTTCATAATCTAACCATTCATCAAGCTTTTCTTCCCAGTCTTTTCCCGGATTTATTACTTCTGATGGGCTGAGTCCTATTGTATGAAAAACATTCGGAATGTTTTTAGTATTTTTATAACAGCTTTCGAAATCGTATAAATTGGTACTTATGTTTGCTAATGCAATAACGTTAGCTTGTTTTGTTTTTTCCTTGTCAACAGCTAACCCACGTTTTGCTTCATCAATAGCTTTTACTTGTGCTACTGGATCTTCATAAAGTAAACCTAAATGACAATGTGTATCAAAAATTCTCATACGAATACCCTCTGTTAATTTTATTTGTTAATTTTATGTTTTTATAGACGTGAAATGTTTATTGAAAAATTAAAGCCTTATATTTTCTCGTATAAGGCTCTAATTACAATCGTATATAAGTTATTTCATGCTAAAAGTCAAGTAATAGAAAAATGATGTAACTTTACTTTTAATGCCGTTTTATGCGTTTTAAAAAAATAAATGATATTAAGACCGGTTTACGGCATATACCATGTCAGTCGTTATATCTTGAATTTTTGCGGCTCCGGTAAGAAGCATTATTTTTTGTAATTCCGCAGTGTATTTTTCTACCAATAGTTTTACGGCTTCACGTCCGCCGCCGAGTACGGCAGTTGCGAATGGGCGACCTATCATACAATAGTCAGCACCTAATGCCAGTGCTTTAAAAATATCTTCACCGCTGCGAATTCCTCCGTCTAATATTAATTTAGCTTTGTTTCCTACAGCTTTTTTTATTTCCGGTAATACTGAAATTGATGACGGTTGATTTTGCGTTATTCTGCCTCCGTGATTACTGATAATAAGGTATTTTACTCCGGCATCGATTGCACATAATGCGTCGCCGACGGTCATTATACCTTTTACACAGAACGGCACGTCGCTTGTATCAGCAAGTTCTTTCAGTTCATCGACTGTTTTTGTAGAAACTTCTTGACCGATCATTTTCATGGTAATAAAAGCAGCGGCGTCAATATCGATTCCTATCATTTTAGTACCGACTTTTTGGGCTTCTTTTATTCGCATAATTATATCTTGTTGATTTCGGCGAGGTTTAAAAATCGCTCCTGCGTGACCTTGTGCATTTTGAATTGCCCGTAAGCCGGTTTGATATAAATAAGGTTGAGCTCCGTCACCTACAAAAGCTAGAATTCCGCTGTTTTTTGCTCCGATTACAAGCTCTTCGTCGTATTCCAATTCTGTAATCTGATTTCCCATATTTATGTCGCAGCCGGTAATAGGTGCTGCTAAAAGAGGCAGTTTGAGTTTTGTATCAAGAAATTCACATGAAGTATCAGGTTCTTTTACCGGGTGAATCATTCTGGTATGTATAAGTATATTTTTAAAATCTCTGCAATTGCGAATGAAAGCTGCACCGTTGCCGATTCCGCCCATACCGGGAATTAATCCTTTGCAGGCTTCACCGTTGCATTCTGGACATACATGACACATTCCGGCAAATCTTTCTTTAGCTTTTTTGCTTATTTCTTGAAAGCTGATTTTGCGTTTGTCATCGGTTACGATAGCAAGAACTTTTTCGACTTCTTCTACAGTCTTCCACGCTTCTTCACGTGTTTCACGGACAATAATATAATTTAACGGCTTTTCTACATTGCTTTTTGGTGCGTTGATTTCATCGCCGATTTCTACATGAATAAAAAGTTCTTTTACCCCGTCTATTGCCAATGTTCGTTCTACGCCTATTATATCTTTTACTATTCCGGGAGCCGGAAGAATTGTTTTTTCTATTGATACCCAATCTTTTGTAGGAACAAGATTTTCAGGCGGATTTCCCAAAGCTATATCTATGGCATTAGCTATAAGATTTACGCCGGAAGAAAGCGGGTAGGTATATGCCGACATAAAACCGCCTGAAAGACGTGCTGCTATTTCGCCTATTTTTGCTCCGTCTTCCGTAACTTTTATATCACCTTTTGCAGCTCCGATTGTAAGCCCTAACGCTTTTATTCCGGCTTTAAAAACTTCTATTGCATTGTTAAGTTTTTCTTCCGGCAGTGCAGACGGCATTACGTGTCCCATTTCAATAAAATAAGGTTCACGTTCGATGATACGGTCGGCTACTCCGGTGATGAAAATCTCACCGTCATAAATCAATGCGTCAATGGATAATTCCGGGCCTTTCATGTATTGCTCTACAATTAAATTGCCGGACGGGCTGCCTTTTTTGGCATTTTGATATGCGGTTTCCAGCATTAACTCATTTTCAATTTTCATTACGCCTCTGGCACCCATATTGTCTGCCGGTTTGATTACTAAAGGATAACCGAGTTCTTTTGCCGCTTTGTGTAAATCTTCTTCATTCCAGCATTTGCGAAAGTCCGGCACGGGAACGCCGTGACTTTTCAGACGTTCTCTCATTTTTACTTTATTACTTGCAGCTTCGGCATTTTCAAATTTTATACCGGGTAGATTCAATGCATTGGCAACAGCGGCGACCGTCATGGATGCGTCAGTTCCTACAGTGATAACTCCGTCAATTTTATGTTTTTGATTGAAATCTTTAACGACTCTTACAGTTCCGTCAATATCTCTTGTGGAAACTACAAGCGGAAAATCGGCAATTGCCATTCCGGGAGCATCTTTATTGTAGTCGGTAACAATAGTGGTAAGTCCTTTTTCAGATGCAATTTTTATTGCCGGAACTTGAAGCATTCCCGCACCGATAATTAAGATTGATTTGTTTTCATATTTTTTCATTTTATTTTTCTCCTCGGTACAGAAAATTTAAAAAGGTTATGTGTTTTATTAAAATTAATTCATTTTCTGATTATTTAATAAAGAAAATTCTGTTGAATATATCATTTCTTCTTTTTCATTTAAAGTTAGAAAATAAACAATGGAATTATTTTTTATTATGCAGTAAATATAAGAGTATATAAATTAATATTGTTCTTAAGCATAGAAGAAAATATTGTACTTATTTTTCAATATATGTTAAAAGGATAATGTTTATTTAAGTTATAATGGTAGGTGTGTTATGGGAATTAGAGCAGAACGTCAGCAAATATTTAATTATTCTGATGTATATAAAAATATTTCTTTTTCTGGTACAGAGAATTCTTTTTCTTTCACGGGAGAATTGAAAGAATGGGAGAATGTAGAGATAACATCACGTATTTTTTATAAAAAATTGGAAGCTTTGCTATATGGAAAAGAAATCAGAGCAAAAATGTATGATGATTTTATTATAAAAATGCTTACATCTCTCAATCAAAAAGAAGATTCTATTTTAGATGTGATAAAAAGACACGACTATTCTATAGAATCATTGCATTCTTTCTTTATGGAAGTTTTTGATTTTGTATATTTTTCAGTGAAAAAACAATTGCCTTATACAAAACATTTGAGTCTTATATCAAATGCAATCAGTGAGTTGTTGGAAAATACTTTTAAGTATTCTTCTCGAAAATATCATATTACGGCTGTATTGGATAAAGAAGGCGATTATCCTTTGAATATTTTTGTTGAAAATGTTTATGAAGGTGATGATACTGAAAAAATCAGTGAAAATATTCAAGCTTTACGTCGCGGTATTGATGAAGTGAATTCTTACAGTACACCGGAAGAGGCTTATTTTGAAATAATGAAAAATCGTTTGGAAAATTCTGTAGATGAAAACGGAGAGGCTGTAAAAACTTCTCGATTAGGTTTGGCTAAGATTTCTGCGGATACAAGATCTAGAATTTCATTGGAAACAACATCAAAACATTTAGGCGGCAACGGAATTACTATAAAAGTAAGCATTCCGTTAGAGTTATATTCTCCTGAATATTTCAATGAAATAATAGAAGACTCATTAAAACGCTCTTAATAAAAATCTTAATAGAAAAAAAAATAACCGAAGTTATTACTTCGGTTATTTTTTTTCTTTATAAGTTAAGTTTATATCCAAAAGGATTGCTTTATAAGTTTTGAGAACGTATAAAGACAGTCCTTTTGTGTTTTTATTAAATTATACGGTTTCTTTTTTCAGCATTTTTTTAATACCTTGAAATGCAACAGTTATTCCGAGTGCAAAAAGTGCAACAGCAAAAGTAAGTTGCAATCCATCTCCTATAATATTTGTAGATTTTAAAGATATTAAAAGTTGTGCTCTTGAAACAATTGTTAAAGTTAAGGCTACTAAAGTTACAAGAAGCATAACTATCATCGGAAACCAAAGCATCCAGCCTTGTCTTTTTGTTGATTTAAAGAATACTGCACATGCAATCAAAGCTAATGCACTTAACAATTGATTTGCAGAACCGAATAACGGCCAAATATTTGCATATCCTACACGAGCCAAAATATACGCTAAAACAAGTGTGATTCCTGTAGCAAAGTATTTATTTGTACAAATTTTTTCAACAACATTGTATTCATTTTCAGTTTTTGAACCGTCAATGAAGAATTCTTGAAAAGCAAGACGTCCAACACGTGCAACACTGTCTAAACTTGTTAGTGCAAATGCAGAAATAGCAAGTGTAATAAGTGTTCTGGAAACATCTTCCGGAATTGCAAGTTTTGTTAAGAATATTGCTATAGCGTTTGCAAAAACTTGCGGTTGAGTCATATTTGTAGGAACATTTCCTTTTGTTGCCAAATATCCAACTGTAATAAGGGCAATTACACCGAGTAAGCTTTCCATAAGCATAGCACCGAAAGAAACAGGTAACATGTCTTTTTCATTTTTGATTTGTTTTGATGCCGTACCGGAAGAAACAAGTGCATGGAAACCGGAAACTGCACCACAAGCAATTGTAACAAACAAATATGGGAAAAGTGAATTTCCGTCAACATTCCATGCAGTGAAAGCATTCAAGTTCATTGAAGGATTGAATATAAGAATTCCAACAACAGAAGCAAAAATCATTGCTACAAGTAAATAACTGTTTAAGTAATCTCTTGGTTGCAATAATGCCCAAACCGGAACGATAGAGGCGATTGCGATATAAATAAAAATTAAAATATGCCAAGTACCTAAAGATAAATAGACTGGAATATTCAGGCCTAAAAAAATACACAAGACTAATAAAGAGATTGCAATTAAAGTATTAACTAAAGAATTTAATTTCGCATATTTTATAGTAAATCCTAATATTACGGCAGCAGTAATAAAAAGTATACTTGTCATTGCAACGGAACCGTTTGCAGGAATAACTTCACCTACAGAGCTAAAACCATTGAAAGTTTTGGCAACAATATCACCAAAGGCTGCTACAACTAAAATTGAGAATAACCAAGTAAAAGCTAAGAAGAGTCTTTTACCGACTTTACCGATATATTTTTCGATAATATATCCGATTGTTCGTCCTTTATTTTTTACCGATGCGTACATAGCTGAAAAATCTTGAACTGCACCAAAAAATACACCGCCGATTAATAACCATAACAAGACCGGAACCCATCCAAAAATTGCAGCTTGAATCGGGCCGTTAATTGGACCGGCACCGGCAATAGATGCGAATTGATGTCCAAAAACAACACCTTTGTCTGTCGGAACGTAATCAACACCGTCTTCTAATTCATACGCCGGTGTTTTTGCTTTGGGGTCGATTCCCCATTTTTTTGCAAGATAGCGTCCATAGAGAAGGTAAGCTCCAACAAGTACAATTATGGAAATTACCATAATTACTATACCATTCATATATAACTCCTTTTTACATGAAATGTATGGAAAATTTTTGATGTATTCTTACAAGAATACATTCAGTTTCTAAATGTTTAATAATATTTAAGAGCTTTAAATATTATTAAGAAATAATTATGGTTGGGGTTTTATTGTATTATTTAAAAAGTGTAAAGAGTTTTAATTCGGATTTTTAGTTGATTTATATGAAAAACAGTTATTGGAGTGTTCTAAAAGAATAGGTCTAATTTTAGATTTGGGGTATAAACTATAGCTGTCAGTGATGTAGATATCTATGATATTTTGGGCAATCTACTAACTTTACGAAAAAGACTTCATTATATCATTGCGAAGAAATAAATTCGCAATGATATAATGATTAGGCGTCTTAGTTATTAAAAACGGAAATCTCGCTCTCCGTTTGCTATTTTAATCAATCGTTCACGGACAATTTCACGAACTTTTTCTTTAGGAATATTGTTGATTTCTTCTTCTATTAATTTTTCGCCGATTTCTTTTGTTTCTTTTGAAGCGTAATCTTCTAAATATTCTTTTAATGTCATTAATGCGTTAGGGTGGCAACAATTGTGAATTTGACCGTTTTTACATAAGCTCATAAATCTGTCGCCTGTTCGTCCTTCTCTGTAACATGCAGTACAGAAACTCGGAATATGACCTGATTTCATTAACCAATTTACTACCTCATCAAGTGTTCGTTGATCTGAAACATCGAATTGTTCTGTGTCACGAGGTCGTTCTTCTTCACAGTAACCGCCAACAGATGTTCTTGAACCGCCGGAAAGTTGTGATACACCTAGTTTTATAACTTTTTCACGAACTTCGGGACTTTCTCTTGTAGATACAATCATTCCAGTATACGGAACAGCTACACGAATACAAGCACATATTTTTGCAAAGACATCATCGCTGATACTGTTATCAAAAGTATTTGGATCGATATCGTCGGCATGTTTTATTCTCGGAACGCTTATTGTATGCGGTCCTACGCCAAATACGGCTTCCATATGTTCTGCGTGCATTAGGAGTGCCGCAAATTCATATTTGTATAGTTCAAGTCCAAACAGAACTCCGAATCCTACATCGTCAATACCGGCTTGCATTGCACGGTCGTGAGCTTCGGTATGGTAAGCGTAATCATGTTTTGGACCTGTAGGGTGAAGTTTTAGATAACTTTCTTTATGATAAGTTTCCTGGAACAAAATATATGTACCGATTTCAGCATCTTTTAATTTCTTGTAGTTTTCTACTGTTGTAGCTGCAATGTTTACATTTACACGGCGGATAGCACCGTTTTTGTGTTTGATACCGTAAATTGTTTTAATAGATTCAACAATATACTCAATAGGATTGTTTACCGGGTCTTCACCGGCTTCCAATGCAAGACGTTTGTGTCCCATGTCTTGAAGAGCGATAACTTCTTTTTTTATCTCTTCTTGAGTTAATTTTTTACGTGTAATGTTTTTGTTTTGGAAGTGATAAGGACAGTAAACACAACCGTTTACACAGTAATCGGAAAGATAAAGAGGGGCAAACATAACGATTCTGTTGCCGTAAAAATCTTTCTTGATTTGTTGTGCTAAGTCAAAGACTTCTTGAATTTTTTCTTGATTTTCACAAGCTAAAAGAACAGAGGCTTCACGATGGGATAAACCTTTGCGTAATTTTGCTTTTGCAATGATTTCATCAATAAGTTCGATGTTGTTTTTGTTCGCTTCGGCATAAGCCAAAGTGTCTTGAATTTCTCCGTCATGAATAAATTCTTCAGCTTTGAGAGATTTTGGATTATAAGTATAAGTTTGCATAAAAATAACTTCCTTTCAGGTCAGAACGAGGCTTTCCTGTTAGATTTTTGATTATGAAAATACTCTTTTTATCCAATAAAGAAAAGTGTAAATAATTAAAAAATAAGAGGACAGATTTTTTATTAAGATTGCGATTTACTTTTTTCATAAAAAAGGGTATAGAGAGTAAAACTTTTATAGGAGCATTAAAAATGAAAAAAATGTGGAAGTTAATTGCTTTATTGACTGCAGTTTTAACACTTGCTTTTGTAAGTTGTAAAAAAGAAGCAGCTCCGGCTGTAACAGCTGAACCTGCAGTAACAACTCCTGCTGAAGAAGCTACAACTGATGTTGTTGATGTAACAGCTGATGTAGTAGATGCTAGTGCAGATGTTGTTGCTACTGATGCTACTGCAGATGCAACAAGCGATGCTGAATAATTGAGCAAATCAATTTATTTTGTTAAAAGGAAACTGATATTTCTGTATAGAAATGTCAGTTTTTTTTATCTCTGTTTATAAACCTAAAAGGGCTGAAATTGTTAAAACAAAGATAGTTTCAGCCTTTTAAATTTTATACAATGCTATAGTTTGTCTGATTAAATTCTGTTTCATTTTATTCTCAAAATGAAGGTTGAAAGTTTTCATCTCGAAACGTACAGACGATAAAAACAGTTCTACAGTGGCTGATACATAAAAATGCAACCTTCGTCGTATTTTGGCTTTACATGATTTTGGACGAATTTCTCTTGTTCTTCCGGAAGTCGTGAAAACCCCAACTTTTTGTAATGGTTCATTAGTTTGTCTTCCGGCAGTGCGTAAATGTAGAGCGTGCTGACTCCAACATATTCAGAAACAAACTGTGCCAACGGCAGAATAAAGCGTTTGAAAAAATATGCACCACCTTTTTTTACATCAGGGTGATTTGATTTGTAAACCTGATTCATCGCAAAGTTTGAAAGCTCTACAGCCGAAAGTGAATCGAAAGCATCTCCGTCAACCTGAAGCGTTACAAGCCCTGTTCGCATAGAAAAATAGCAGGCAAGTTCGCCTGTAATGCGGTCTTTTATCAAATAAGTGCGAGTCTGTTTTTCGCTTTCTTCTCGTTCGGCAACTTCCTTTAGGAAAATCTCTAATCCCATTGCCGAATTCCCGACGGAAAACGATTGAATAAGGTCGTGATTTTCCGGTGAAGCAAAAAGGTGTTCAACGATAAAGTCTTCGTCGGCAAAAAGATTTTCATAATCTGCCATTTGCTTTCAAAGCCTCCATCATAATTTGCTTGTCTTTCTTGTGCTCTTCCGTAATCCAAGCCTTGAATTCGGCACACTCTTTGTCAAGCTCTGTGAAATCAGGCTTTGGAGCGTGAAGAATTAAATTGTAGACACTGTTCGCCTTTTCGCGTTTTTCCAGCATTTCTTTCGTGATACATCTCATACGCAAGCCTCCTATATTCTATTTTAACATGCTTAATAACATTTGTATAGGTAACTTTCTATTACAACTCCCCACGAAACGCTTTGCACGGCACGAATCTTGACGCAAAAACAACGGAAGTACAACCGGTCATGTAGATTTTCTTTGCAGATTTTCAGACAAGAAAATCGAAAAGAATAATCGTTTACATGAGTGATAGATGAGTACACAACGTGTACGTAATAGTGCATTCACTTGATGTTTTCTTGCGAAAACATTTCGTTCGCATGTTCCATGCTCTCCGTATCTGCAAAGAAAACCATAGTTGTTCAAGACTCTTACAAATAGTTGGAACAAAATAGACGATTGTCCACAATTCTAAATCTGAACTAAAACTTGTAATCTTGACTTAAAAAAAGTTTGTAGTTATAATATCTGCCAATTTTGCGGTGCTGAACAAAGGCAAA
>JAGANG010000005.1 GCA_017624275.1 Spirochaetales bacterium
ATAATTATAATAAGAAAAAAATATGAAGGTTCAGGAGGAGCTTGTGGCCAAATCTAAAAGAAAAAATTATTTAATTGATAAACCGTTTCAGTTAGGATTTATATTTAAGTACTTGTCTGTTATTTTAATAACAGTAGTATTTTGTTTCGGTTTAACTGCACTTTATTATTATTATGATAATCTTTTTGGAGATAATAAGGTAAATGAGTCTGTTACTATTAAATATCATGCCCCTTTACATATTGAAATATCTGAAAGAGATGATGGAAAATTCAAAATATCAGATAAAGAAGGTTGCCCAATTTATAATTTAATTAGTAAAGAATTAACAGTTTATAAGGATAAAAATGGCAATTATAAAAACTTAAATAGAGATTTATTAAGATATAATCCTTCTATTTATAGAAATACATCTTATGCTTCAGATGAAGTTATGGAATTGACAGCAGATGAAATCAAAATGTTAGAAGTTGTTAGAGGTCCATTTGAAAAACAGACTCAAAGATTCTTCATTGTTGTGCCGCCGTTATTAGTTACTTGTTTAATTTTAATGGTTATTATTGCAATTTATTCATTATTCTTCTCTCATAAAATGGCTGGTCCTGTATATAGAATGAGAATATCATTAGATAGAATGCTTGCTGGCGATTATGATTTTAAAATTCGTGTAAGAAAAAACGATTTCTTCAGAAATATTGTTGAAAAAATCGAATTATTAAGAATGAAGCAGAAAGGCGAATAAATAATTTTTTTATACAAAAAAGCATCGGAAATGTTATTTTCGATGCTTTTTTATTTTTGAGAAAGGGTTATAAATTGACATGTGAAAACTCTTTTGATATATAATTGCATGGTTTTATTAATAATGATGATAAAAGGAGTTAGAAATTGTCTGGACATAGTAAATGGGCAAACATACAGCATAAAAAAGGAGCAAATGATAAAAAGAGAGCTTCTATTTTTACAAAGATTATTCGTGAATTAACTGTTGCTGCTAAAGAGGGCGGAACAAATCCTGACGGAAATCCAAGACTTAGAATGGCTATTATTAAAGCAAGAGCTGCTAATATGCCAAAAGATACAATGAAAAAAGCCATAGATAAAGGTGCCGGTGGAGCTGACGGAGCAAACTATGAAGAATTTACTTATGAAGGTTACGCTCCTGAAGGTGTTGCTATATTGATGGAAATTATGACAGACAATAGAAATAGAACTTCTTCGGATGTAAAGTCTACTTTATCGAAAAATGGCGGTAATTTAGGTGCTAACGGTTGTGTGTCTTATATTTTCCATAAAAAAGGTGTTTTGGTATTTGAATCTTCTGTGATTTCAGAAGATGACGCTATGGGAATTGCGATAGATGCAGGTGCAGAAGATGTAATTTCTGAAGATGACAGTGTTGTTGTTTATACATCACCTGATGATTTTGAAAATGTGTTGAAAGCATTTGATGATAAGGGAATTGCTCATGTGTCAGCCGAAGTGACTATGGTTCCTGATACTTACCAAGAAGTGTCTGCCGATCGTGTAGATAAAATTCTGGCATTAGTTGAGAAATTAGAAGATTTTGATGATGTACAGGCTGTTTATACAAATTTAAAGATTCCTGATGATTATCAAGCGTAACTTTTATTATTTAATTATTTCTTATTTTTGTTAAATAGGTTATAGCCATGATGAAGTTTTTTCATTATGGCTATTTGTTTTAATAGAGAAGTGTGATTGGATAGAGGAAAATGATTACAATCGGAATTGACCCCGGAATAGAACGAATCGGATTGGGAGTTGTGGAATCGAGTAACGGAAAGATGAAGTTACTTAATCATGAATTGATAAAAACCCCGGCTTCATTGACTACACCGCAAAGACTTGCGATGTTATATGAAAAATTAATGCAATTTTTAAAGGAAAACAAAGCAGATAATGCTGCTGTAGAAGAGTTATTTTTTGCACGAAATACAACTACTGCAATTACTGTAGCACAAGCACGAGGTGTTATTTTATTGGCATTGCAAAATATGGGACTCCCAATTTTTGAATATACACCATTACAGGTAAAACAATCTCTTTTGGGGTATGGAAGAGCGGATAAAAAACAGATTCAATATATGATAAAAATAATGCTTGGTGATTCAGCACCGAAGCAAGACGATGTTGCTGATGCGGTAGCAATTGCTATTACTCATATTAATATGAATAGATTGAATGAAAAATTAAAAATACTGTCATAGGATTTTTTTGTTATGTATGATTATTTTAGAGGAATTTTAGATAGAATAGACGGTAATGTAGCTGTAGTAGATGTAAACGGTATTGGTTACAGAATTAATTGTTCTCTTCCGGATATAGGAGCTCTTTCGATGCAAAAAGGTAAAGAAGTAAAGCTTTTTTTGCATCTTGTGCATAAAGAAGATTCTATGACTTTGTATGGTTTTTTGACTGAGGAAAGCAGAAAAGGTTATGAAGCTTTATTAAAAGTAGGCGGAATAGGTCCGAGAACAGCGTTAAATATGCTTTCACGTTGTAATATTGCAACTTTGGCACAGTCCATAGAAAATGAAGATGTGAGTATCTTGAAAAAAATTCCAGGTATAGGAGAAAAAACAGCAAAGAAAATAATCTTGGATTTGAAAGGTAAACTCGGCGACTTGGTTGGAGAGAAAGTACCTAAAGATGATCAAGATTTAGTATTAGCAATGATTTCTATGGGATATAGTGAGGCGGAAGTTTTAAAATGTTATGAAAAGGCACGACCTTTCAGCGGAGATTTTTCAGCAGACATAAAGAAATTTCTAAAAGTTATGAGTTAATTGTGGGGAATATATGAGTGAAGATAAGCGAGAAGATGATTTTGACATTGCGTTACGTCCGAGAGCGTTGCATGATTTTATAGGACAGAAAACTTTTGTCGAAAATCTTGAAATTTATATTTCAGCAGCTAAAAAAAGAAATGAACCTTTAGATCATATATTACTCTCCGGTCCTCCTGGATTAGGAAAAACTACGTTATCAAATATTGTTTCTAAAGAAATGGGAGTAGATTTTAGAGGGACAAGTGCTCCGGTTTTAACAAAAGTCGGAGATTTGGCGGCTATTCTTACAGATATGAAACGTGGAGATGTTTTTTTTATTGATGAAATTCATCGTTTAAATAAAAGTGTAGAAGAAGTTCTGTATTCTGCAATGGAAGATTTTTCTATTGATATAATAATTGGTCAAGGTCCGGCTGCAAAAACATTAAAAGTTGATATTGAGCCGTTTACATTGGTAGGAGCTACAACTCGTTCAGGATTATTGTCGGCACCGCTTTTAGCAAGATTCGGAATTAATGAAAAACTGGATTTTTATAACAATGAAGAACTTTTTAAAATAATAAAACGAGCCGCTTCTATATTAAAAATAGGTATAGATGAAGATGCCGGAATGTTTTTGGCAGGATGTTCGCGAGGTACACCGAGACGGGCGAACAGTATTTTGCGACGAGTGCGAGATTTTGCACAGGTGAAAGGAAAATCTACAATAACATTAGATATTGTGAAAGAAGCATTGGAACGACTTGGAATTGATAATTTAGGATTGAATAAAAATGATAAGAAATTATTGGAAGTCGTGATAAAACATTATGGCGGCGGTCCGGTGGGATGTAAAACTTTAGCTATAAGCTTGGGTGAGGAAGTTGATACAATTGAGGATGTTTATGAACCGTATTTAATACAAATTGGTTTTTTACAAAGAACACCTCGTGGTCGAGTAGCAACGGTAAAAGCTTATGAACATTTAGGTTTTGATATTCCGCTTAATTTCCAAGATCGAGAAGCAAATTTGTTTTCATCACAAGAATAATTTTGTTTATACAAAAAAGTAATAAGAGAATAAAAAAAGAGGTATTAAAAAAATGCGTACTGAAGATTATAATTTTGAAGTTCCCGAACATTTAGTGGCACAACATCCGGCAGAACATAGAAGTGATTCCAGAATGTTGGTGTATTATCGTGACAGTAAAAAAATTGAAGACAGAATGTTTCGTGAATTACCGGAACTTCTAAATGATAAATATCATTTGGTTTTTAATAATTCACGTGTAATTTCTTCACGTATTGCAGTTACAAAAGAAAGTACCGGACATAAAGGCGAACTTTTGATTTTAAAACTTGAAGATGCAAATCACGCAATAGCATTAACTGACAAAAGTAAGAAATATAAAACCGGAGAAAAAATAGTACTTCCGGCAGAAGAGGGAAAACATTTAGTTTGTGTTGTAGAAGAAGAAATTGATTCGCTAAAAAAACGCCTTTATTGTGAAGAGCCGGTATTTACAGTTGAATATTTAAATAAATACGGAACAATTCCGCTTCCGCCGTATATAAAAAAAGATGTAGATGAAGATGACAAGATTCGTTACCAAACTATTTACAGTAAACCATACGGGTCTGCTGCGGCTCCTACGGCGGGACTGCACTTTGACGAAGAAGTATTTTCTCAATTAAAAAAGAAAGGTGTGAATCATACATATGTAACATTGCATGTTGGGCTCGGTACATTTCAACCTATTTATAGCGATACTATCGAAGGACATCAAATACATCAGGAAGAATATGAAATTACGAAAGATGAAGAATGTGAATTGAATGACGCTATAGCTGCCGGTAAAATTTTGCTTCCTGTAGGAACGACTTCACTACGTACTATAGAAAGCAATTTTGAAAACGGAAAATTTAATGCAGGACAATTTGCGACACGGTTGTATATTACGCCGGGTTATAAACTCAAAGCTGCAGGGGCTTTATTTACAAACTTTCACACGCCAAAATCATCTCTTGCCGTTTTGGTATCGGCAATTACCGGATATGACGAGTTTAAAAGGATTTATGAACATGCTGTAAAACAGGAATATAGATTTTTCAGCTATGGCGATTGTATGCTGATTTTATAAGTTACCAGGAGGATTTTATGTCATTACAAAATCATTTGTGCGGATATCATAAGCATCTTTTGGCTGAAACACTCGGTAATAAAGAAAATTTTATCCATGGATTTTTGATTTTTCATACGGAACACGTTTATGCTGCAACGGATGAGATTTTGCAGTTTATAAAAAATCAATTTAATCAATATACTATTCTTCGTTCATCAGAAGTTATGAAAGAATATTGGCAGCCTTATGCACCGTTTCTTGATGATATCATAGCCGGATATTCTAAATATTCAGAAAGTGAAATAAATGCTTTATTTGAGAAACTTTGTATTTTTTATAATCATCGCCCGATTTTGTCTGCTTTGATTCATGGGCAACGTCCGAAACGTCACGAAGATATATTAGAAGATGAAATCTTTCATGAAAAAGAAGCTATTATAGAGGCAATAATTCGTTTGTTTTTGTATTTTCATAAAAACGAAAAATTGGTGTTAATTGTCGATAATTTTTACGCATTACCGCCGTCTTCACAAGAAATCTTATTACGATTATCAAAGAAAAAAGGGACAAACTTTGTCATTATAATAGTTTTTAATAAAGACAAAGACAGTGATGTTCGTGAAGATTCAATTCAATTCAGAAAAAAACTGGAACAAAAAACAAGTATTTTGTTTTTGGATGAAGTTCATACTAATTTAAATGCAAAGCATTCAGATATTTCCCTTGCAAAAGAGCAAACCGGGATTCAATCTGATTCTTTATTCAGAAAACTTGATTTAGCTTTTTTACTTTTAGCTTTTGACGACTGCAAGCATCTTTGTGAATTATTAGCTCCGTTACAGGACAATTTACCGCTAAATATGCAATTTCGTTTTCACTTAGCTCACGGAAAAACATTTTTGATGAATTACGAATTTACGCAAGCCGGAACGTGTATTAATTTTGCATTAAAACTTGCGGAAGAATTGGGTGATAAAGAATTACAGGCAGAAGCTCATTATTGGCTGGGGCTTGCTTCTTATTTAAAAGGAGATTTATTAGAAACCAGAAATCACGGTTGGTCATGTGTGCATACCGGTCAAAATATGATTAATAAAGTAATAGAAATGCGTGGGCGTTTGTTACTTTTTATTTCCGCTGATACAGATTTTAGTAATCGTGATATTCGTGAACAATGGGAAGAAAATTTTAATAAATTAACTATCCTTGCCGGGGAATTAAACTGGAATAATACTTTGATTTATTGTTATACGGGGACTCCGTTTGTTTTGGGTAATCATTTTACGCCGTATTATAATAAGTTGCTGAATTGCGGAATCGATATGGCGATAGAAAAAAAATATTACTATCGTTTGTCGTGGGCATATCAAGGAAAAAGTGTTGCGTATGCCATTCGAGGAAAATACGCCAGCGTTCTTAAATATTATTTAAAAAGTCTTCATTACAAAAAGTTGGTAAAAGATTTCAGAGGGATGACTTATATTTATAATGGGATAGGGTCTTATTATAATTTTATAGGAAATTATCGTGAAGCAGTTCATTATCACTTTTTAGCATTGAAATATTTGAGAAAAAATCTTGAGTATAAAGAAGTTATTGCTACATTGATGAATTTGGGAATGTGTAGTTTTGTATGTGCTAATGATAAAATGGCTCTTTATTATTTGGAGCGTATGAATAAAATATCAAAACTAAACGGTATTGATGCGATTATGGGATATACAAAAGAGTTGCAAGAATTATTTTTAGCTCTTGTTTATGCATTGAACGGGCGTTATGTTGAAGCATATCATTATTATTGCATTATAAAAGATAAAGATTTTCAAAGTTCGTCGGCAACGGCAGAATCACATTATTTCTTTTTACTTCTAAAAACATTATTTGCAGTACATGAAAATTCTACCGAGAAAGTGGAAGATTATTTGATTGCGATTGAAGAAGTTTTATTAAATAGCAATCAACATTATCATTTGTTGCGTTTTTATTATCAGGCTTTTTTGATTTATCAAGAATTAAAGCAAGCTTCAAAAAGTCTTGAAGTACTTGCAAAAGGACAAGCAAAGGCGGAAGAATTACAAAATGTTTTTTTTATTTCGCTGTTTGAGAAATTGTCTATCGGAAGAAAAATAAATATTCCGTCAAGAAAATGGTTTAGACCGGTTAATATCGGAGCGTGGATTCAAGCTTCTTATCTACAAATAAATATTAATGAACTGCATGAAAGGATTAATGAAATTAATCTTTTAAGTAAGCTGCAAAATTATTACATATTACCTGATTCATCAGAGCAATTATTATTGCGTGTTATGTGTGTGTTGAAAGAAGATTTATCTTTGACTGCCGTGTATTTATATAAAAAAGAAAATGACGCATGGTTTTTCAAAAAAGGTACGGATAAGTCGCTGGAATTACCTCAGGATAAACTTGAAGTTTGTTTCAGAGAGCGGGCCAGAAAAATTCTATTGAAGCGTAAAGGTGAATGTAAGTATTTTCCAGGAATGAATTCTGTTCTTTTTATTCCGATGAAAGTTGAAAATTTAGAATTAGGATTAATGTTTACCGTTGCAGAAAAATACAGTTTCGAAATCAACAAAGAAAGTATGAATATTTTAAATATTGTTGTGCAGCAGTTGGAATTAGTTCTTGAGAAAAAAATGCGAGAAGGGGCTATTATCGAAAGAAATGAGCGTCTGGAAAAGGATAATGAAGAATTAAAGATTCTTGCGAATACCGATAAATTGACCGGCGTTAATAATCGCCAAGCTTTGCAGTTTTTCTTGAAACGAGCATCGGAACATTTTTTATTGCAAGAAAAGACCGGCGGAATATCGGCGTTGTTTTTAGATTTGGATAATTTTAAATATTACAACGATACATTCGGACACGATTTGGGAGATTTTTTGCTTATTCAATTCGCCAGAGTGCTTATGCGTAACGTTCGCTCGGTTGATGATTTTATTGCTCGTTTCGGCGGAGATGAATTTATTATTGTTTTACCGGATACATCTCAGGAAGAAGCCGTTTGTGTTGCAAAACGAATTCTTGAAGATATAGAACAAAGTAATAATTTTATACCGACGATGTGTGAATATTTAGGACGAATACTTGAGGTTCCGGAAGAGCATAAGTTGTCTGTTTCAATAGGTATTTCAACGTACAAAACAATTAACGGAATTGAAAATCTTATTTCGTCGGCAGATAAGGCTCTTTATGATGCAAAAAGAAAAGGCAAATCTTGCTTTGCGATATTTCAAGGAGAATAAAACAATTGGGAGAAAAAATGAAAGTTAAAATTATTCGCTGTGTGTTATTTATTTTGACGGTGTTATTTGTTTTTTCATGTAAAAATCAAGCTGAAAAAAGTCAAAATGATAGAGCAAAATTTATAAAGGATTATCGAGGTAAAAGAATAGTCGGATATTTTCCTGCAAGATATGCAGCTTCGTCGGATTATGATGCCGGTACACCGTATTTGACTCATTTGCTGTTGTGGTTTTATAATCCTGATGAAGAATATAATTTCTATTGTGACGAAGCTCAAGAACATGAAGTTATGCAACTTATCAAAAAAGCTAAACATGATAATTGTAAGGTCTTTCTGTCTATCGGCGGCGGAGCTGTTCATGCAGCATCAAAATACGCCGACCGTTATCGTTATTTGGTGCGTCCGGAAAATCATGAATTGTTTGCACGAAAACTTGTAGATTTAGCAAAATATTATAAAGCTGACGGAATAGATTTGGATCTTGAAGGTGCAATGATTTTGCCGGGATTTTCAGAATTTATTGCGTTGGCAAAAGAAAAATTGTCACATAATAAAATCGAACTTTCCGGGGCTTTTAATATTTACGGCGGGAAAAAATTGACTGATGAGGCTGTTCATTCATTCGATTTTATAAACATAATGGCGTACAATGAATCGGGGCTGTTTGAAAAAAAATTACGTAATCATTCATCTTTTTTTCATGCTCAGAAACATTTAAATTATTGGACTGATACCAGAAATGTTTCTGCGGAAAAAGTTGTTTTAGGAGTACCGTTTTATGGATGGTACAATGAATTTGATTTGGCCGGAGAATTGTTGGAAAAGCGTTCTATTTCTTTTTCATATGTAAATAAGCATTTTCATAATCTTGCGGAAAAAGATAATCTTGTAGAAATTGCAACAGATACTCGTAAAATTGTTTTCACTTTTAACGGTGTAGATTTGATAGCACAAAAGACGCAATTATCGAAAGACTACGGCGGAATAATGATTTGGCATATAGGGCAAGATAGCGACGATTTAAAATTATTGCGAACAGTTGCTGATAATTTACAATATAAGCCTGAAAATATTGAAAATAACGACGTTTCTGATGATTTGACGACAACTGATACTACTAATGATTTATCGGATGTCACAGGCGATGATGGCGTGGAATTGATTGAAGATAACGGAGAATTGCGTCCCGTAAAACCGAGTGATTTGTTGCCTATAAATTAAGATGGTATAAAATTAGCTTCTATATTTGAAGTTATAATAAAAAGCAAATTTATTGGAGGTTGTAATGAAAAGATTTGTTTTATTTTTGTTTATGGTTTGCAGTACTTTTGGACTTTTTTCAGAAATCAGATATGAACAAAAGGACAATGTTTGTGAATGTATTATTACATACAAGAACGATAACTTGGAAGCTGTAAACATTATAGGTTCTATGACAGACGATTGGACAGAACCGGGCGTTCCTATGGTAAAAAATGCGGACGGTGTTTGGGAATATCGTTTTAAAATGACTCGTTCAAGAGAGTTTTATAAGTTCTACAATCCGGCAACAGAAGGTGAAACTGCTTATATTGAAGATCCTGAAGCTCAGGAAACAATAGACAGCCCAATCGGTGGAAAAAATGCAGTAGCAAAGCGTCCGCCAAGAAAAGTAAAAAGAGTTGTTACGGTAGTAGAAGAAGTTGTTGAATAAAAAAATCTTGCCTTATTTACTTAGGTATAAAAAAAGAGCAGTCTTAAAAGACTGCTCTAAGCAATTAAGCTACCGGGTACATAAGGCGGGAGGGGTAAGTACCCGGCAATAAATATATTCGGGGAAAACATAAAAAAACTTTAACAGGCAAAAATTATTTTTTTTATAAAAAATGGGAAAACAATTTGATAATAGAAAAATAATACATATTGATATGGATGCGTTTTATGTATCGGTAGAATTGCTTTCCCATCCGGAATTGGTAAATAAACCGGTTGCCGTAGGGCGTTCTCAAGATGAGCGAGGAGTAATATCTACGGCTAATTATGAAGCCAGAAAATACGGCGTACACTCTGCATTGAGTGTAGCGGAAGCTTTTCGGCTTTGCCCACATTTGATACTTTTACCGCCTAATTTTAGAAAATACGAAGAAATCTCAAAAGATATTTACCAAATGTATTGTCAATACACAGACAAAGTTGAGCCGATAGCTTTAGACGAATGCTATCTTGATGTTACGGGAAAAGGTTCCGCTACATTAATAGCCAAAGAATTGAAATATAAAATCAGAATGCGACACAAATTAACGGCATCAGCCGGCGTTTCTTGTAACAAGCTTATTGCGAAAATAGCATCGGATTATCGTAAACCTGATGGTTTTTTGCTCGTAAAGCCGGCAGAAGTGGCAGAATTTATTGCTGATATTGATATAAAAGATATTCAAGGAGTAGGCAGCGAAACTGCTCGTAAAATTGAAAATCTAAAACTAGGTAAAACATGTCGCGATTTGCAGCGGATCGGTTTGATTGATATGATTCGTTTGTTCGGCAGTTATGGTGAAAAATTGTATTACTTCGTCCGCGGTGTGGATGATCGACCGGTAGAAGCTAATCGAGAAATAAAATCTTTGGGAACTGAAGACACTTTTTCAGAAGATTTATATACGGAAGATGAAATTTTAGATGAACTAAAAAGACAAATCGAAGAAATAAAACCCAAAGCTCAAAATAAAAAATTACGCTGGAAAACTGTAACACTGAAAGTAAAATACAGAACATTCATTCAAGTAACCAGAAGTAAAACGTATGTAGATTTTATTAATGATTTTGAACAAACCTTTGATGATGTGAAAGAATTATTGCGTAGCGGAAATATTGATATTTCCTCCGGAGTAAGACTTGTAGGTGTAACAATCTCTAATTTTGAGCCGTCAGAACATCAATTAGAACTTATTTTTCCTTAAAAATTTCCAGTTAA
Source organism: Spirochaetales bacterium (assembly GCA_017624275.1). Lineage (GTDB taxonomy): Bacteria > Spirochaetota > GWE2-31-10 > GWE2-31-10 > GWE2-31-10 > RGIG8597. Next base: position 11,131 of record JAGANG010000005.1, read on the forward strand.
TACCTAAGTGTTTCGATAATGTTTGAAACATTAAAACTTGGGTTGAAATCGTGAAGAAAATTAAATTATTAAAAATAATCGTCAGTATTTTTATTGTAGCAGTATTTTCTGTTCTTGTTTTGGGCGGATTGTATGGGCTTAACAGTGCAAACTATTATGACAAGCTTACCATGGACGAGGCGTTGCAGAATCGTGAAATGCTTGAAAATTTTGGCTGTTTGGACAAAACAACGCCGACTGCTTATGGTTTTGAAAACTATGAAGATATAAAATTTACTTCACCGCTGAATAAAAAAATAACGCTTTCCGGCTGGTATATTCGTACAGGAAAGACGGAAAATTTTGCAAATAGAAAGCTTTTATTGATTACTGAAGGGCGTTGGGTAAATCGCTTAAAAGCCATTAAATATCTTGAAGTTATTAAAAATACGGGACTTGATGAACAATATGATATTTACATAGGTGATATGCGTAATGCGGGAGATTCCAGTGTTGGGAATACCGGAATGGGATACAACATTGCAGAGGATATTGCAGCATCCTTAATTCATTTAAATCAAACATATAAAAATAATTCTTTTGCAATTTGGGGATTTTCGCAATCCGGTATGGCTGCTGCGGTACTTGCAGACAGAAAAGATTTACAAGCTGAATTAAATAAAAGGCATATTACAATTGAGAAAACAATTTTAGACAGTCCGATGTCTAATGTTTTCAAAATGATAGAAAGAGAAGCTGAAACTAATCATATTCCTAAGATTTTTGTTTATATCACTTATTGCTTTATGCATTTTGATTATGATTTTTATGTAGACAAAATGTGTCTGGGAAAGATTTTAAATACACCTCCATATCCTTTTCTTATTTTGCAATCAAGACAAGATCAATTAACTCTGTATTCATTTTTTGAAGAAGAAAGCAAGACTTTTTCTCCGCAGGTTAGGGTAAAATTGTTTGATATCGGAGCTCATGTATCAAGTTATCTAGTATCAAAAAATAAACAAGCTTATGAAGAAGAAATAAAGATTTTTTTAGAAAAATAACTTAATCTTTTGATTTATAGTGTATCTAAAAGGATAAGCTTTAATTTAAATAATTAATTTTGTGTCTATTAATAAATATTATCCTTGTGAATACGTTCTAATTTTGTTAAATGTCGTTTAATTGCTTCTTATTAATAATAAAAGATAATTTATTAAAAAATATTTTTTTTGGAGATTGTTGTAATGTCGCTGGTGAAATTTCAAAATGTGAGCTTTTCTTTTGGTGCAGATGTTATTTTGAATGATGTCAATTTTCAGATTAATTCGGGAGAAAAAGTCGGAATTGTAGGAAATAACGGTGCAGGAAAAACTACTTTATTTCGTATGATTACCGGAGAACTTTTTTCTAATTCCGGAGAAGTCATTAAAGGAAAAGATACAGCAATCGGTTATATGGAACAGCACCCTCTTACAAATTGTACAGAAACTTTATTTAATGAAATGGATAAAGCTTTTTCGGAAATACATTCTATTCGTCATGAAATGGAACGTATAGAAGAAGAAATGGTAAAAGAAAATGCGGATCTGGAAAGATTAACTACATATTATGGCAATTTACAGGAAACTTTTGAAAAAAAGGGTGGCTACCAACTTGAATATAAGATTTCTCGTATATTGCTCGGAATCGGTTTTAAAAAAGAAGATTATAATAGAAATATTGCAGAGTTTTCCGGTGGTGAAAAAAATCGTGTTCATTTAGCAAAATTACTTCTTGCAGAACCGGATATTTTACTTTTAGATGAGCCGACGAATCATTTAGATATAGAAGGGATAAATTGGCTTGAAAATTTTTTAACCCAGTGGGAAAAAACGATCGTGATTATCAGTCATGACCGATATTTTTTGGATAAGGTAACGAATAGAACTCTTGAACTTGAAAATCATGAAATAAAAAGTTACCGAGGAAATTATTCGGCTTATATTCGACAAAAAACGGAACAAATTGCGTTACAGGAAAAAATGTATACTTTGCAAAAGGCTGATATTGAAAAGAAGCAAGAGTTTATCAGACGAAATATAGCCGGACAAAAAACTAAACAGGCAAAAAGTCGTATTATAGAATTAGAAAAGATGAAAAAAATAGCTCCGCCGGCACATAAAATTCATTATCAATTATTCTTTCCCGAAGGTCAACGAGGCGGAAATGATGTATTGCATATTGAAGATTTAAATAAGAGTTTTGGTGAGCGAAAAATAATTTCTTCCTTTAATTACCTTGTTCGTAAGGGCGACAAAGTCGGAATCGTCGGAGCTAACGGAAGCGGAAAAACTACACTTTTAAAGATGATAATAGGTAAATTGTCTCAAGATAGCGGAAGTATTGTTTTGGGAAGTCATATTGATGTCGGATATTTTTCTCAAAATCTAGAAAATCAAAATCCGGAAAATACAATAATAGAAGAAGTTTGGCAGGCAGATCCTAAAAAAACGATGCAAGAAATGAGAAGTTTTTTAGCTCAATTTCTTTTTTATGATGAAGATGTTTTTGATGTTATAAAGAATTTATCCGGAGGGGAAAGAAGTCGTGTTGAATTGGCAAAACTAATTTTATCTGGAATAAATTTTTTAATATTGGATGAACCTACGAATCATCTTGATATCTTTGCAAAAATGGCATTGGAAGAATCCCTTTCTGCGTTTACAGGAACGATTTTAGTTGTAAGTCATGACCGATATTTTCTTGATAAAATTGCCAATAGAATAATTTATCTTGAAGAAGCGACTTATTCTACATATGAAGGAAATTATTCAGAGTTTTGGCAAAATAATAAGTTAATAGAAGAAAATGATTTAAAAGATAAAGCTTGTGTTGAAAATAGCGGGAAGTTGAAATATCAAGAACAAAAGAAAGAAAATAGAAAAAAAGAACGCTCTAATAGAAAACGAGATCCTAAGGTAATAGAGAGTGAAATTGAATCAGTAGAAAAACGTATTGCCGAACTGGATGAGTTGTTGCAACAAGAAGATGTTTTTTCTAATTTTGAAAAAACACAGAAAATAGATGTAGAATATAAAGAACTTTCGGCTAAACTTGAAAAACTATATGAAGAGTGGGAAAGTTTAGATATTTAATAAAACGTACCAGAAAAAAATATCTGTAAATACTAAAAGAGAATAAAGGTCTGTCGTCTATGCTGTTTCGGTTTATCTATGTATATATGGTGACAGACATATATTCTGTTTTCGTATAGACGTCTGGCACCTATGCAATTTCAACTTTTCCAGGTCAACCTACCTCTAAAATTAAATAAATTGTGAAAACTTGTAAAAAAATAATCAATCGTGCAATAGAATTGCCCCTAAAACGCATTAAAACATTGTGGAGGCATAAAAATGCGAAAACCACGACAATTAAAGAAAAATGCGTATTATCATGTAAGTAACAAATTTCACAGATTAGTGCAGATTATGATGAACTCACGGATTAAAAAATAACTACTGGCGTTAATCCACGCAGCAGCGGAAAAGTTTAAAATGAAAATCAAAAATATCTGCATTCTCGACACACATTTTCACATGGAGATTCAGCCCGGCGA
>JAGANG010000006.1 GCA_017624275.1 Spirochaetales bacterium
GCATTAACTGAAAAAGGCACACATACAATAAAAGTGACAGGTACAATATCAAGCTCTACAATTTCTGAAATAAAAGAAGCATTACAAAGCCTATCTTCAAAAATCTATGTAAACCTTGATTTAAGCGAAACTACGGGACTGACTTCTATCGATGAAAAAGCATTCGACGATTGTGACGGTTTAGCAGGTATATCAATCCCGGACAGTGTAACTGCTATCGGCAAAAATGCATTCGATGATTGCGATAGCTTAACAAGTATAACAATCGGTGACAAAGTGACTTCTATCGGCGAAAAAGCATTCTATGACTGTGACAGCTTAATAAGCATAACAATTGGTAACGGTGTAACTGAAATCGGAAACTATGCGTTCTATTCTTGTTCTAAATTAACTACGGCAACTGTCGGCAGCGGTGTAACTAATGTCGGTTACTCTATATTCGATTATTGTTCAAGTTTGACAACCTTGACTATCAATACAGCTGATAATTGTCTTTATTCAAAAAATATTTACAACGAAAGTATAATAACATTAGCATATTATGATAGTAATGCGAAAAAAATTACTATCTCAGATAAGTTAAGTTATATCGATTCAGATGCATTCGACTATTGCAACGGAATCGAAGAAATAGTAATAGGTAACGGTATTAATTCTTTTGACTATTTGCCAATAAAAGACAACACTACATTAAAATCAATAACAATCGGTAACAAAATAACTAAAATCAGTTCCACTGAATTCAGCGGTTGTACAGGTTTGACAAGTGTAACTATCGGCAGCGGTGTAACAACCTTATATGGTTCAGCATTCTCTGATTGTAAGAATCTGGAATCTGTAATTATAGACGAAAATAATACTTCATTTAAAAGTTCAGGCAACTACATATTAAGCAAAGACGGAACAAAATTGGTATTCTGGTTCGGTAATCTTACAGAATTAACAATTCCTGACGGAATAACTTCTATCAGCGGCGGTGCATTCTATAATTGTACAGATTTGACAAATGTGACTATCCCGAACAGCGTAACTTCTATCAGTAGCTCTGCATTCAGCGGTTGTACAGGTTTGGCAAGTATGACTATCCCAAACAGTGTAACTTCTATCGGTAACTATGCATTCGAAAATTGTACCGGTTTGACAAGCATGACTATTCCTGACAGTGTAACTTCTATCGGTGCCGCTGCATTTCGAAATTGTACAAATCTAACAAGCGTGACAATCGGAAGCGGTTTATCAGATTTTTATCCATCAATGTTTAATGGCTGTACAAATTTAACAACATTGACTGTCAGCGACAGTAATACTTACTTAAAAAGCAACGGTAACTGTATTTACAACAAAGACGAAACAAAGTTCATACTTTGTGCCAACGGTCTGACTGAAGTTACAATACTTGATACTGTAACTGCTATCGGCGGTTCTGCATTCTATGGTTGTACAAATTTGACAAATGTGACAATTCCGAGCGGTGTAACTAAAATCGACAGTTATACATTCAAAGATTGTACAAATTTAACAAGTGTGACTATCCCGAGCGGTGTGACTGCTATCGGTTACTCTGCATTCGAAGGTTGTACAAGCTTAGCAAACGTAACAATCCCGAGCGGTGTAACTGAAATCGCAAGCTCTACATTCAGCGGTTGTACAAGTTTAACAAGCGTGACAATCCCTGAAAACGTAACTGAAATCGATGGTTTTGCATTCTCTGGTTGTACAGGTTTAACAAGTGTAACAATCCCTGCCAATGTAACTAAAATCGCTTATTATGCATTCCAAGGTTGTACAAGTTTAACAAACATAACATTTGCAGATACTACAAGCACTTGGTACTACACAAGCAGCAGCGATTATACAGACGGTACAACCATCGATGTGACTGATGCAGCTACAAATGCAACTAACTTGACCAGTACATTCTCATATTACAGCAAGTATTGGTACAAAGAAGCTTCTTCAATCGAATAAGATAGAACATTCTCCCCGTTGAGCGTAAGGAGGCAACGCAAGTTTGCCTCCTTTTTTTGTATACGCATGATGCATAGACGACAGCCCCTAATCCTGTTTTAGAATTAGAGTCTGCCTGAAAAAAAAGAATAAAATAAATAAATGACAAAGTGTTAATGAAATCATAAAAACTTTTTGATAAAATACACGCATTTAGAAACACAAGGCTTAACTTTTTGTATTTGAAAAATCTCCGGTTTGGTAAGCCTTTAAAAGAATTCCGTACGGAATTCTCATTATCAAATTAAAGGAGATTAAAATGAAGAAAAGCGAAACTTGTTTTTCTAAAAACGGAAATCCACTTAGTGAATTTGAGACTGGAATGCAAGGAGGGACTTATGTTCTATAATCCTTGTACTGATAGTTATGGTAACTTCAAAAAGCGGTATTCCACTTATGAGCACGCAATGGAAGTAAAAAGACATCAAGAATCATGCGGAGCACATACTTTGCGTATTTATAGATGTCCTAATTGCGGGTATTATCATTTAACTCATACGTAAGCGGATTTTGGGAGCGAAGCAATTCGCTCCTTTTTTTGTATGCCGGGTTATTCGGCAAAAGAAACTTTAAACCCACGTGGTTTTGAAAAGCTTTACCCCCGAAAACTATTTCAAAATCATTTTGATTGTATTTGCGACATAGGCGACATCGTCATCACTCATCAGTGTATGTACCGGAAGCGAGATTTCGTTTTTATACATATCGTACGCATTCGGGTAATCTTCTATTTTGTAGCCCAAACCATGATAAAACGGATGCATAGGCAACGGGATAAAATGAACGTTGCAAGCAACTCCGTTTTCGGCACATTTTGCAATGATTTCATCTCGCAAAGTTTCGTCTGCACCGCAAACTCGCAATGAATAAACATGGCAGGAAGATTTAAAATTATCACCTTCTGCCGGTAAAATAAATCTGCCATCCGATGCAAAACTTTTTTTGTACAAATCAAAAATTTCCCTGCGTCTTGCCAGTAAATTCGGATAACGTTTCAATTGTACCAGCCCCATCGCTGCTGCAATATCCGTCATGTTACATTTGTATCCGGGCAATTCTATAGAATATCGCCAGCTTCCGGCTTTCATTTTTGCCAATGCATCTTTGCTTTGACCGTGCAGGCTCAACAGTTGCAATTGTTTGTAAATATCATCACCGCAGTTAAACGTTACAGCTCCGCCTTCTGCCGTAGTAAGATTTTTGACCGCATGAAAAGAAAACACCGAAAAATCAGCCAACGCACCGCTTTTTTTCCAACCGTTGCCGGTCTTATACTCGGCTCCGAAAGAATGAGCCGCATCGGCAAGAAGTAACGGACGACACAATGTTTCTTGTAAAGTACCTTTTTTAGGATTATAGAGTGATTTCTTTTCTTCCAAAACATTCTTGAGTTTGTCGTAATCACAAGGGATTCCCGCAATATCCACGGGAATTACTGCTTTTGTCTTGGAAGTAATCGCTTTGGCTACAGACTCCGGATCAATATTGAAACTTCCGGGTAACACATCGGCGAAAACAACTTTCGCTCCTGTGTGCAATATCGTACTTGCTGTTGCCGTGTATGTATAAGGCGTCGTAATTACTTCGTCGCCTTCGCCGATACCGAAAAGTCGTAAAACCAATTCCAGACCGGCAGTCGCACTGTTTAAACAAATAGCTTTATTTACACCGCAATATTCTGCAATTTCTTTTTCAAATTGTTTTGTTTTCGGACCGGTCGTTATCCAACCGGAACGCAAAGTATCGCTGACAGCTTGGATTTCTTCTTCTGTTATATCCGGAGGAGAAAATTGTATCTTTCTTTGTTCCATAATTATTTTACCTGACTCATTATAAAATTACGAATTGAATCTTTGTCGTAAGTTTGTGCTACTACCAGAAAATCTTCTATCAACAACGGCAATTCATCCGCTTCATAGAAAACGCTTTTTTCTTCTGATATAAATAACTTTTCAAACTCTGTTTTAGCCAACTTTTCTGTATCGGTAAGAATTTCTTCCGTCAATTTTTCCCCGGGACGTATTCCGGAAATTTTAATAGGAATTTCATCGATTGTATGGCCGCTTAGCAGTATCATAGATTTTGCCAAATCAATAATTTTTACCGGCTGCCCCATATCTAAAATAAATATATTTCCATATTTTAAAGACGCTGCTTTTATTACTAATCTAGCTGCTTCACGAATAGACATGAAAAAACGTGTCATTTCCGGATGAGTTACGGTTACCGGACCGCCTGCTTGAATCTGACGTTGAAATACCGGAACAACGCTTCCGCGAGAACCTAACACATTTCCGAATCTTGTAAGAATAAAGTGAGTTTTCGTTTTTTTATTATTCATCGAAAGAACTATCTGTTCTGCAATACGTTTAGAAGCTCCCATTACCGACGACGGTTTTACGGCTTTATCCGTAGAAATCAAAACAAACTTTTTTACGTTACCTTCAATCGCCGCCATACAGCAATTGTACGTTCCTACAATATTATTTTTTATTGCTTCATCAGGATATTCTTCCATCAACGGAACATGTTTGTGTGCTGCGGCATGAAAAATAATGTCCGGTTTAAAACGCAGTACTTCACACATGATTTTATCTTGATCTTTTACATCGCCTATAACGTATTCAAAACGAGAATCACCGCCTACTGTTTGCAATAATGTATGAATAGAATTTTCACCATGCCCGAAAGCTACAATCTTACGCACGGGCAAACAAAGTATCTGTTGTAGCAATTCCGCACCAATGGAACCACCGGCACCGGTAATAAAAACAGTTTTATCTTTGTAATAAGATGAAAGTTTTTCAATATCAAAAGTAACTTCTTCACGTCCCAACAAATCGCTCGGTTCTATCGGGCGAAGCTGGCTGGATGTAGCACTGCCTTCAATAATTTCAATCATTCCAGGAACTATTTTGATTTTTGCTTTAACGGTATAAAGGGATTCTATAATTTGCCTGATTTGTACAGATGACGCACTCGGAATCGCAACATAAATTGTGTCTGCATTATATTTCTGTACAATATTTGCAGCTTCGCTTATTTTACCGAGAACCGGAATTCCTTCAAAAAACTGTCCGGTAAGTGCGGCATTATCATCTAAATACCCTGCAACCGAATATTTATTTTTCTTTTTTGTATTATGTAAAAGCTCATGGACAATCATTTGTCCTGCCGCACCGGCACCTATTACGATGACAGTTTTCATGAATTACTTCCTTTTTTTATTCGCCGCTGCTTGATGTCTGTATCAATCCTTTCAAATAACCGACATTCGGATATTCCGGCGGGAGTTTTTGCAATGCACGATATGCTTCCGAAATATTATTACGTAAATAATTTGCTACCGCACATAAGTAATAAATCTGATGCAATTCATCTTTTTCAGAATCAGCAAGAGTTCCTTCCCATTCTATCAAAGTATCAAGACAAACCTTATAATTTCCATCCAGCAAATGAATCATCGAAATATACAACGGTGAGACATTTTCATTTTCAAGAATCTTTACTCTGACATCTTGATAAGCAGTCTGATTCTTTTGATACATCGCCAAAAACAAACAATAAATATCATAAACAGAACGTTGCTCTTTAGACATCGGCATAGATTTTACCGTATCCAATTCTCTTTGTGCATCAAATTGTCTGCGACTTTCCAAATAAAAACGAACAAGTCTGAAATATGTTGTCAAATCAGCATCAGTGCGTTCACGCATTTCAAGAAGTTCTTGCTCTGCTCCGTCATGAGAAAGATAATCACCGGCATATTTAATTTTCAGTACGTCAAAAGTTTTATCATAAGTTCCGGTATATTTCTTTTGCAAATTTTTACCTTCTTCAAGATATTTCAATGCTGCATCGGTAAAATCATTTTCACCATGCAAATTTGCCAATCTGAAATAAAAATCAGAATCAAAATCTTCTGCGTCACCGGAATACAATTCACTTCCTTGCTTCAATTTATGTACAGCCTCGGCAAATTTCCCTTGTTTTTGCGAAAGTAACGCTGTGTTTTTAAAATAAACAGGCTTTTTATATGCAAAACGGCGATTCAATTTACTCAAAGTTTCCTCTGCCTGTGCGAATGAACCGTTACAATAATAAATATCAGTCAAAGCTAAAAGTTCTTGCTCCGTATAATCACGACAATCCGGAATCATTTCATAAAAAATACGAGCCTTTTCATAATCTTTTATGTAAGAATAATAATTCCCGATTTTCGATAAAAATACCGGATCTTTTTTATAGATTTCTATTATTTCCTTATCTTCCAATAACTCTGCTAATTTTGCGTTTCGTTCTTGAAGCATACAAGACAAAATTTGTAATTTTGCTCCGAAAACTCGCACTTTAGGATCCAACAGCGACACACGTAAATTATCCGAAATATCGTTTTGATCACCTTTCAACAATAAAACAATATTTTTTAACAAGAAAAACTCTTCAGTTTTTGATTTATCATCAAAAGTTCTTACAAGCGGCTCTTTTTTATGCAAACACGACAATGCTTTTGACAATTGATTTTGCTTTACGTAACAATGCACTATTTTCTTAGTAAAAGAATAATCTCGTTTTCTTACCGGAATTCTTTCCAATTCTTTTAATGCTCTTTCATAATTTTCTTGAATCATGTAATAGGTTGCTGCCAAATCAATAAATTCAGGAGACTTTTTTAATCTGCCATAATTTGCATCAATAAAAATTTTCGCATCGGTAAGATTTTTTTCTCGCAGCAACAATTTCAAACGATTAATACTTACTGATAAATCATTAGGCGACAATTTTTCTTGTTGATCCAAAATTTCAAATGCCTCTGCAATATCTCCGCGAAGCACATTGATTTCGAACAAACGCTTATAAGTAAGAATCTTATTCACTTTAGACGGATTAGTATTGAGATAGTTGTAGTAAGAAACTGCGGAGTTTTCCAAGTATCCGTTACGATACGAATCTTCCGCTACTTTAAACAACTTACTGCTTTCTACTGAATCTTCATGATTTCTTAAAGAATATAAAAGAATATCCTTTGAATAATATAAAACCAATAAACCTATAGAAATCGCAAGTATTAAAATACCTAAAAGTACATATTTTAATACTTGCGATGTTCCGGCAGAAAACTTAATTTTTTCGCCGAATAATTTTCTTTTTGGTTTTTGGCTGTTGTTCTGGTTGTTTGTTTTGTTTTCTTTTGCTGATTGCATCTAATATTCCGTTAACAAATTTATAAGACTCTTCTTCACCGAATTGCTTTATTATTTCCACAGCTTCATTAATAATAATCAAATCTTCAAGATCTTCATACATCATTTCATATATTGCCAATCTCAAAATAGCCTTATCAACCATCGAAACTCTGGAAAAGTCCCAACCTTTTAAACGTGAAATAATCAAATCATCAATTATTGATATATTGTCCAAAATCCCAATCACAAGACTTTGTGCATAAGATTGTGCATCCGAGGAACTTTCTGACTCTTTAAAAAAAGTAAGAAGAGCCTCAGGCTCTTTATGTTCAAATTCATAAGAATAAAGAGCCTGAAATGCTAAGATTCGTCCTTCACGTTTATGTTCAAAATTTTTACTTACTGTATTATTTTTCACTGTCTTCATATTCTTTCATATAGTATTTAATGTCTGCTTTTTTACGCAAATCTTTCATCAATTCAACGTATGTTTCCTGATTAATTTTTTGCATTTCATAATTTTTCAACTGTTGTACAATTGTGCTTTTTGATTCTTCAAATGAAAGAATTGTCTTTTCTTTCTTTTCAATAGCATAAAAAACATGGAAACCATATTGTGATTCACAAATATCTGAGAATTGACCGGCTTTTAACTGATTAAATACTTCAAAAATTGTATCACCATATTTTTCTCTTGTAATTTTTGCATATTGACCGCTTAAAGGAAACGGTCCGATATAACCTCTGTGAGTTTCACCGGATGTTTGATCCGTATATTCTTCCTTTGTTGCACCGTCGTCAGAATAAATAAGGCACAACTTATCAAAATCCTCACCTTTTTTAAGTCTTGAATAACAATCTTTTGCTCTTTCTTTTACTGCGGCTTTATCATCGGCTTTCATTTGAACGCCTTCGGCATCAATTGTTCTGAAATAGATATGTTTCAAAACAATTTGTGTAGGAACAAGGAAAGACTGTTCGTTTTCTTCATAGATTTCTCTTAAAGAGTTATATTTTGATAACACCCCGTTAGCTCCCGGAATTTCCACTGGAAAATCTTTTGATGATTCAAAAGTTTTTCTGTCAAGAGCTTGTAATTTCGGAGTAGCCATTTTTGTAATAAATTGCTGTCCCAAAACTTTTTGCTTAATTTTATCTTCAAATGCAGCATAAGTCATTTTACCGTCAGTTTCTACATAACGCTTAAAATCCTCATCACTGTATTTATAATTGCTGTCAGCTTGAGTTTTCATTTGAGCATATTGATATTTCATCATGTTTAATTCTTGATTAAACTGATTTTCATCCAATATTAAAGTTTCTTCCTTTACACGGTCTTTTAATAAATAATCATCGATCATCATTTCCAGAATTTCTTTTTTGGATAATTCTTTGCCGTAAACAGCTTCCATGCTTTTCATTTCATTGTAAGTTTTATCCAATTCTGCCTGAGTAATAATATTTTTTCCTACCTTAGCAACATTATTGCTTTTCACATTACTCAATAGATTTTTCCTTTTTTTACCCTCTGTTTGAGCTACTGAAGGTACTAAACAAACAAAAATTAAAGTTATAAACATCAAAGACTTTATTTTTGACATGAGACTCTCCCTCAAAAAAAATTTTTAAACTTATATCACGATAGAAGAAGTTTAGCAAATTCAAAATATTAAACATTTCCCTTTTTTATATTAAAAAACTAAAATTCTGATTATGCTAAGTGAAAAAACATCGTAAACAACCTAAAGTTTTTGCCGATATGATTAGTCGTATAAGATTTTTTAACAAAAAAAGGACTGTTTACTATGGCTGTGCGGGATTTTGATTTCCAAAATAATTTATTCATCGATGATTCTAAAACCGCTCAACGTATATCTAATCAAAAAAAACATTTGAATTCTTTGCGTTTGGAAGAAAAAAAAACAAGCTATACGGCTAATAACAATAAAAAAACATCATCAAACAAAAAGAAAAACAATAATTTTCCTTTAAAAAAGAAAAAAAGTGACAATTCTCATTTAAAAATGTCACTTATTATAAGTGCAATTATAATATTCGCTACAGCTTCGGTAATGTTCGGAGCTTTTTCGAAACGTCAAAAAGAATTCGATGCAAAATTCAAAGAAAACGTTTCTAAAGAAAAAAAATTAAAATTCATTGATCAAAAAGTAAGTTCCATATTTACCAAAAGTATCCAAGCTTTGCGTAAGGGCGACCAAACCGAAGCCATGCTTTTGTTGAAAGAAATTCCTGCTATTTATGAAAATGAAGAAGAACTTGTTTATGAAAATTATACAGCTTCTCAAAGAATGAAAGCAGATTTACTCGTTTCGGGAATGTTACAAAATACAGCTCAAAAACTTTCTTCCGCAAAAGAAGAAAGTTCAAATAAGCAATGGGATATTTTAGAAAAAAAACTTATGCAAATGAGAAAAACTTATGCCGTTGCACAAGAGTATTTTTCTAAAGGCGATTTTAATAACGCAAAAAGAAATTACCTGAATGTTCTTACTGAATTTGAAGAAATTGAAAATGCCAATAATCAACTGTTAAAAATAGAAGAAAGAGCAAATAATGCACAAGCAAAACCTTTGTATGAAAAAGCAATGAAATTATTGCAAAACGGCGGCAATGAAAAAGAAGCTGCTTCGGTTTTATCTCAAATGCTGATAGTTGCACCGTTAAGCGATTACACCGAATTTGCTGCAAAAAAACTTGAAGAACTCGTTAAAAAACCGCAAGTTGTTCAATACATACAAAATAATATTGAATCGACAAAAAATGTTGATAATGCTAGTGCGAAAGATTTTCAAAATGCAGCAAATAAAGCATTACAAAAAAATCATTACGCTCAAGCGAGAACTCTTTACGCATCAGCTATTAATCAAACTGATAATGAAAAAATAATACAAGAATGTACCGCAGGAATTATTCAGGCAACAGAAAAAGAACTTGCAAACGAACATCATAAAAATTTTATGAAGCATTGTGATTTATTCAGAGATGCCCTAGACAAAAACGACTATCCTACAGCTCGCAAAGAATATTTCAATGCATTGCAAAATGCATTTGCTCCATACATGGACAATTCTTTAACAGAATTCATTACTGCCGAAAATCACTTTGTTAAATCTTTTGAAAAGTACAACAGCAATCCGGATTTATCCGAAATCCGCCGTGAAATGGAAGCAGAATATCAGCAAGCTTTAAAATTGCAAGAAGAACAATTGCGAATAAAATTTAATAAGCAAATCGAAGATTTAAATAATGAAAAAGAAATTCTCGTTAATGCATACGAAACACAACTTGATTTGCAAAAAAGCGAAAGTGAAAAAGCAATTATCAATATTGCAAAAGGACGTTTGCGAGAACGCCGTGAAAAGCAGGAAATTATTAACAAACTGGAAAAAGAATTAGAAAATAAAAATGCACAAATCGCACAATTAGAACAAGCATTGAAAGATTTAGAAATAAATTCTGCTCGAAAATCTTTAGAAGAATTGAACAAATTGCAGGCTTCAATAGATGAATTGGAAAAAAATCTCAGTATGACTGAAAAAAGTCGTGCAAGTATTCAAAACGGATTGAATCAGCAAAAAATGCAAATTAAAGAATTGCAAAATTCATTGGCTGTCTATGAAAAGGAATTGGCAGCACAAAAACTTGCACTTGAAAATAAAGACAAAATCATTACTGAGAAAAACGATGAAATTGCTTCACTGCAAAAGAATATTGAAGGCTTGAAAGTTGAAATTGAAGCTCAAGAACTTTTTTATAAAAAAGCTCTCGGTACGGCAAATTACAACCAAAAAGCTCTTGAAGAAAAATACATCGCATTACAACAGCAACAGGTTGAGTTACTTGAAAAACAAGAAACATTGCAGGAAAACCTTGAACATGCAAGAAACCAGAATGCACTTCTTGCTCAAGAAGCCGAAACTTGGAAATATAAATACGAAAAACTTCCGGAAGAAATGGAAAAACGTTTCAGCAATCAATTGGAAGAAGAAAAATTCAAAATGCGTTCCGAATACAATGAAAAACTTAACAGAATCGAAAATGATATTACCGAAGGAAAAACCGGTGATTTAAGTGAAATGAAACAAATTGCAAAAATAATTGAAATTCTGAATGACAATATTACATTTCAACTTAATAATCAGAATTTAAGTTCTTTGTTGAAAAAGAATGACAGACTTGAAGTTATAAGAGATTTAGGCGGTAATTTAATTACCATCGGAACTCTTAAAATCACAAATGTGTCACCATTTTCAACTTTCGGACGTGCCAATATCGAAAAACTTTCATCCGGAATGAGTTTGCGTACAGGAGACATTCTGATTATTACAGAATAATTTTTCGGAGAATAATCAGAATGAAACCTTTGCACATTAGTTTTTTAGTAATACTTCTGGTTGCAAATGCATGCTCACCAAGGAAAAAAGTTGAGAATTCAGAACAAAGCATAACGGGACAAGAAATCGATTACATTCATTCATCACTGAGTGATTTGAACAAATTGCAGCAAACAATAAATGAACTGGAAAAAAACAGGACAGATATTCAAAATGAGTTTAATGAACAAAAATCTCAATTTGAAAAATTGCAAAAATCATTAACCGAATATGAAAATGAATTAAAACGACAAAAATCTTTTTCTGCCGACAAAGATAAAATTATCACTACAAAAAATAATGAAATTTCAATATTGAAAAAAAATATCGAGAAACTGAAAAATTCCGATTCATACAATGAACACAAACTGCTGCAAAGTTTGGAATTGAAATACAAGTTATTGCAAAAACAACAAGAAAAATTACTGAATGAACAAAATGATTTGCAAAATGACATCGAACAGATTAAACAACAAAATATTTTACTGGCAAATGAAGCTGAGAAATGGAAAACAATGTATGAAGATTTCGAATTAAATTTTAACAATCGTGTAAAAGAAGAAAAAAATAAATTGCGTTCCAAATACAATGAGAAACTGAATAAAATAACTGAAGATGTTATTTCCGGAAAAAATGTTGATTATGAAGAAACAAATCTAAAAAAAGGGCAACAAGTCGGTAAAATAATCGAAATCTTAGACGGAAAAATGACTTTTCGGTTTAATAATGAAAATATCAGCAAGCAAATGACAACCGGAGACAAACTTAATATCGTAAGAAATATTTCCGGCAATTTGGTTAATGTAGGAACTTTAGAGATTACAAACGTTTCGCCGTTTTCAACTTTCGGGCGTGCGACAATCGACAATCTCAAAACCGGAATGAGTGTACATACCGGAGATTTTATTGTAATCAAGAAATAATCTAAAAGGAGAAAATTTTGAAAAACACACACAAACTATTTATAATCACATTCGTATTTCTGCTAATCATCTGTGCATGTACAAAAAAGAAAAACGATACATCATTACCGACCGATTCTTATACTGAAAGTACGCAAAACAGTCAAAACAATCTTACAATAGATATAAAAGAGCTGGAAACATTAGTAAAACAAGCAAAAACTTTGAATACGCAAGTCGTTATGGCTATCACAATATTGCATCACAATGAATTAAAAGACTTGGAAAATAAAATGTTCGACCATGATATCAATGCTTATGAAAAAGAAAAACTTTTTGAAAGCCGAAAAAATGCTTTCTTCAATAAATTGCAATTTTCGTACAACGAATACACCGCTTACATCGCCGAACATTCCGACGAAATAAACGAATATATTATCTCACACCCGGAAATAACAGACTATTTGGCTACGGAAAACAGAGGCGAGAAATAAAAAAAGGAGCGGAAAACTTTCGCTCCTAAACAATTAAGCTCTAAAACCTACTCTTTATACCGGTAAAACTACCCCATTATTATCTGCAATTTGCCCTAAAAATTAGCTGTTTCTCCGGTCAAACCTGCAAATTTAATTTAGGCTAAAACACCGTTTAAATAGCATTTCACGAGGCAAAATAAAAAAACTTCAACTTTTTTCGCCAAACGTGCAATATTTTGAAAAAAAACTTGTTTATATATAATGGAGATTTTGTTTTTTTCACATACAGCAAAGCTGTCACGGAATAACA
>JAGANG010000007.1 GCA_017624275.1 Spirochaetales bacterium
GAGTGTTTGTGCTATGGTCAGCATTACCTTGACAATATTCAAAAACAACTTGACCGTCTTTAAGAACAAGCACTCCACCTTGAAAATCTCTTGGGATAATATTTTCAAATGATTTCATAAAGATTTCTCCATCAAATTCAATTTTATCTAATTGTTATACAAATCTAAAATTTATGCTGAGTACCTTCTGTGCTGTATCCTGCACGGATATGACAATCGATGTTGTAATTTTTGCAAATATTTGCCATTTTTTGCAGGGTATCATCTGAATACGGTTGCAGATTGCCAAATGATTCATCCAGCGTAATTTGCGGTCTGAATTGATTAAGATAATATTTTTTTGCTCCGGGAATAAAATTTTTTGCAATGTCTTCGATGTCCGACTCGGTTATTAATCCCGGTACTACGGTAGTACGGAATTCGTAATCTTTTCCGTATGTCATAATGTAATCAATAGATTCTGAAATCTTCGCCAACATTTCTTCAACATTTTCATTTTGCATGAAAACTTGCGAGTATTTTTCACGTGAAGTTTTTATATCCATTGCGATGTAATCAACGTTTGCTTTTTTTAGCCATTGAGGCTGACTTCCGTTTGTGTCCAATTTTATTTTTATGTCTAAACTTTTTACTTCATCTATAAAATTAATAAGTCGTTCTCGGTATAAAAGAGGTTCTCCGCCGCTGATACACAAGGCTTCAATTTTGCCCTTTTGCTTTTTTAAGTGTTCAATGATTTCTTTACTGCCGTATTGCGGAATGGTGTGAGTATTTACTAATTCCGGATTGTAACAATACGGACAACGAAAATTGCAGCCTCCGGTAAAAACAAGTGATGCAAACGCACCCGGATAATCGATTAGAGTCGTTTTTTGGAAGCCGTAAAAAACCATTTTTTTCTCCGAATAGATAATGAATATGTTCATTTTATCGACATTAATTTTAATTGAAAAAGAGATAGAAATAAAAAAAACTGCCCGATAAAACGAGCAGTTTTGTGAAAGTATATCGCACTAAATTATTTTAGTGTCGGATATCTGTCAAAGTAAGATTTTGTTTCTTTAGCAACAATTCCGCTTAATACAAGCAATGAAATACAGTTTGGAATTGCCATAAGTCCGTTTGTAATATCGGCAATTGTCCATACGGCACTGATTGTCATATAAGGACCGATTGCAACAGCTAAAATATATAACCATCTATAAACTTTTACTACAGCCATATTACCTTTTGTTAAATATTCAAGACATCTTTCAGAATAGTAATCCCATCCGAGAATTGTTGTAAAAGCGAAGAATACCAAACAAAGCATTAAAAGGAATTGAACACTGCTTCCGTCACCACCAAGAACTTTAGAGAATGCAGCTGCCGTAAGAGCTGCACCGTTTAAACCTGAGTTCCAAACATCGCCGCCGGCAATAACAATAGAAAGACCTGTCATTGTACAAATAATAAGAGTATCGATAACAGTACCTGTCATATTTACAAGACCTTGTTCTACCGGTTCATCAGTTTGTACAGCAGAAGCTGCGATAGGTGCAGAACCGAGACCTGCTTCGTTAGAGAAAATACCGCGGGCGATACCTTTTTGCATTGAGTCCATGATTTGTTTTAATACGAAACCGGCAGCTCCACCGGCAATAGCTTGGAATCCAAATGCTGATTTAAAAATCAAAGCAAATGCCGCAGGAATTTTTGTTGCGTTCATAATTAACACAGAAAGTCCCAAGAAAACATAAATAATTGCCATTGCCGGAACTATTTTTTCTGCAACTTTTGCAATTCTTTTTAAACCTCCGATAATTACCAATGCTACACAAACAGTTATGATTATACCGCTGATTACGGTAGCCCAAGTATAATCGATTCCGAAAAGTGAAAATGCGATAGATGTTTTTTGAGGGTCAAAAGCATTTTGAACAGCTCCGGTAATTCCGTTTACCTGTGTAAAAGTTCCGATTCCGAAAAGCCCTACCAAAGTTCCGAAAATAGCAAACAATACCGCAAGCCATTTCCAATTTTTTCCCATACCTTTTTCTATAGTATAGAATGGTCCTCCCAAAATTGTACCGTCCGGTTTTACTTCACGGTATTTAATAGCAAGCATACATTCTGCATATTTTGTAGCAGTTCCGAGTATTGCGGCAAACCACATCCAAAATAAAGCTCCCGGACCACCACCTAAAATTGCAGTTGCAACACCGACGATATTTCCTGTTCCGATTGTTGCAGAAAGAGCAGTACACAAAGCTGCAAAACCGGAAAGTTCACCGTGACCTTCATTTTTTCTGAATATAGTTTTAAATGCACGACCGAGTTTTGTAAATTGGATACCTCGAGTACGGATAGTCAAAACTAATCCGGTTACTAAGATTAATACTATTGTCGGGATTCCCCATACAACGTCATCAATCTTAACAAGTAAATCATTGAATGACATAAGATTTGATCCTTTTGTTTTTTCGATAGTTTAGAAAAAACGATAAATTTGATAAGCGATAAAAGTTATCGCCTCTGAAAAGTAGAACTTACACCGGAAATCTAATAGTTTTAGATTGTTATTATACGGAAAGGCTCTGTCCTTTTGCCTGAGAGATTATCCGAATCGGGTTGATTTCGGATGTACACCTTCGGCGTTTTATTTTATTCAACGAACAAAATAAAAACTCTCCAGAGATGGAGTCCTTATAGCAAATAATAATATTTTCTGCAATCTCAAAATTTACACTTTACCTGTTTTTTGTGAAAATTACGCCGTTATAACGCTAAAACATTATTTTTATCTGTTAATATATTCACTTTAAAGACATGAAATCGTGAGTTTTTGTGCAAGGAACTTCCTAAAAAGTCTCATAAGTAATGATGTTTTGTCATATAGAATTTATTTTTATGTCTGCACTAAATGCAACGAAAGGATTTTTGGAATGACATCACCGTTTTTTATCTGACAGCTTATTCTTTTATCTCGTTTATCACTTTTTCTATTTTTTCAAAGTCGATATTTTCTATTGCTGCAAACAAGTCGTTCAATTTTTCCAGAACATTATCTTTAATCGGAAGTTGATGTTTTGCCAATATGTCGGCTTTTTCTTCGATAACGGGCAAATCACAAGTTCGGCAGGATTCCTGTATTTCATTGAGAATTGAAATAAAATCATCTTTGCTGAGACTTACTTTCTCGGAGTCGCTTTCTTTTTTTTCTGCAATCGGTTTTAAAATATTTTCATAAGATTTGTACAAAATTAACAGCTGCTCGGTATTTTCTTCCATAAAGTCAACATCGTTTTCTTTTGCTGCTTTTTCTAATTTCTCTGCCAAAAGAGAAAGTTTTTTTGCACCGATAATTCTTGCCGAACTTTTTAACGCATGAACTAAAATTGTATATGATTTGAGTTCCTTTTGTTTATAGAAAGCTTCTATTTCCGTCACATTTTTCTCGATTGTATTGTAAAACGTTTTTACTATCTTTGAATAAGTTTCGTAACTTCCGATGTTTTTAACTGCTTCATCCAAGTCTAAATCTTCATCGCTCGGAATTTCTAAATCTGTCGGTATTTCAATCTGAGTTGCCGAAGATGACTTTTTTTCATCCGCATTTACTTCCGTAATTAAATCTTTTGCAAGCCATTTTTTTAAGATAAATGCGAATTCTTTCCCTTGAACCGGTTTCGCCAGAAAGTCATCAAATCCTTTTTCCATAAACATTTCTTTTGCACTGTTCATTGCGTTTGCACTTAATGCTATTACAATTTGTTTTTGCCGAACATTCAATTCCTTTTCTTTTTCTCTGATTTTTTCAAGAGTTTCGATACCGTCCATTTCCGGCATCATATGATCCATAAAAACGATGTCGAATTTATTTGGATTCTCGGCAAAAAGTAAATTCAAACTTTCTTTTCCGCTGTTGCAAGTTTCTACATTCACTTTAAATCTTGATAAAAGCCCCGTTGCAACCTGCAAATTTACGGCGTTATCATCAACAACCAAAATATTGGCATTAGGTGCGTAAAATGAAATTTGCTCCGTTGTATCACCGAACAGAGACGAAAAGTCTTTTGAATTAAAAACAGAGGCGATAGAAATATCCATTAAAGAATTATTATCACGGCAGCGTTCGGCGTTCTCAAAGATTTTCTCATAGCGGTCAAAAATGTTTTCTGCGTTTTGTTTCTGCTGCGGAATAAAAAGTGTGAAAACAGAACCGTTTCCGTATTCACTCTCAACCGTAATTTTCCCGCCCATTTGCTCTACCAACTGTTTGGAAATCGTAAGTCCCAACCCGGTTCCTTCCTTATTTCTTGTCGCTTCAGAATTTACCTGCTGAAACGCATTGAACAGACGATTTAAATCTTCTTCTTTAATTCCTAAGCCGCTGTCGATTACGGAAATCTTTATCCCGACAAAATCTTTTTGCAAATTGTCGTGCAATTCTTGATTTTCCCAAAAATCCACTTGCAGAATAATAAAACCTTTTTCCGTAAATTTTGCTGCATTTCCGGCAATGTTCAAAATAATCTGCCTCAATCGAACATCATCACCGAAAAGATTGTTCGGTAAATTCGGATTTACACGCAAAATCATTTTAATCGGTTTGGAGCCGATTCGAACTAAAATCAGATTGGAAATATCACAAAGAAGTTTCATCAGATTATAATTTACCGGAACAATTTCCATTTTACCGGATTCGATTTTTGAAAAGTCTAAAATATCATTTATGATTGCAAGAAGGCTTTTTCCTGAATCGTGAATTTGTCTGATGTAGTTTTTTTGCTGAGGCGGACATTCATATTCCAAAGCCAATTCCGACATTCCGATTATTGCATTCATCGGTGTACGAATTTCGTGACTCATATTTGCCAAAAAAGATGATTTTAATTTGTTTTGACGCAGAGCAAGCTGTTCCATTTCTTTGATTCGTTCCGTATTTCGCATATCTTTAAGCAATTGAGCTTGGCGACTGAAACAAATTATACAAGTCATAATCACGTACAAAATAGTGTACGGAGTATAATCTTGCATTTGTTCTGCTTCGGTCAAAAAAATAAAGATTTCTAAAAAAACAAAACCGAAGATTATTGCCATCTGGCTGAAAATAAGATTTAGATGAAGTAAACAACCGATTAACAAAATAGATAAAAAGAAAAGCGTAAAATCACCGTATTTATATGCAATGCAAGAAACAACCGCATCGCCCATACTTGTAAGTAAAGTAATCAGACAAAAAATATGAATACCGTAATTAAATAATTTCACATTTTTTATCGAATCTCGTTTGTAAAAAACATAAATAACAAAACTCGCAAATATTGAAATGAGAGAAATCACACTTAACGCACTGTAGAGGTAATACCATTGCGATTCATCGGTATATGCTGAAGAAGAAACAAAATCCGAGATAATAAAAAACACCTCGAATAAAAGATTGATAATTAAAAAAATTAATAATCGTCTTGAATTAATCGCAGAAGTAAGATTTATAAATCTAGATTTCTCATCTTCGTTTATAAAGCTAATTTTTTTTAAAAAACCGGATTTTTCTTTATTCTCCATAATTTATTTATCAAAAAAATCTTTAATTTTTTCTAAAATCAGTTCTTGCGACGTTGATTTTAAAATATATCCTTCCGGCATTAGTTCTACAGCAGTTCTTACTTGCTCAGAATCATCTACACCGGTCAAAAAGAACACCGGAATATTTTTGAATTTATCTTCCGAGCGGATGAGTTTCAACGTCTGCACTCCGTCACAAACCGGCATTTCATAATCCAGAAGAATTAAATCAGGAATTTCTTTGCCCAAAACCGAAATTGCTGCAGTTCCGGATTTTGCTACGGTAACACGGTAATCATCTTTTAAATAGTTCATTACCGTTCTCAAAGTAACTATATCATCATCAACCACAAGAATATGTTTTCTCATATTCATTTCTGCCAATTCTTCCGCTTCTTTTCTTTCCTTCTCTTTTTTTGAAAGACGACATTCAATTATGTCTACGGTTGACTCTATTTGCGAAAGTATATCTTTGATTGCAATGGGAGTTATAATATATTTTTTAATATTGCCTTGATTAAAAAAATCATGGCATTCATCTTTTGAACCAATCAAAATAAAAGGAATTTCCTCTGCACCGAGCAAAAGATGTAAAGCATGTTCTGATTCATAAGGTAAATCTTTGACATAAGCAACGGCAAGAACCGGCTTTTCTTCCTTAATAAAAGCACGAGCTTTGTTCAAATCAAAACCCAAAAATGTTGCGTCAAAAAGCGTTTTCATTTGCTCATGAATATTTATTGCTGTTTTTGAAAAGTCTGATAAAAATAAAATTTTGTCCATAAGGCATACCTCCGCAGATTTTAAAAAAAAGCAAAACTGTCTAAAAAATTATATAAAATTCTTCAGACAGTTTTTATTTATTAAAGAAATCAAAGAATCGATTTATTTAAAAGGATGTTCGATTTTGTATTCAATCCCTTTGTCTGTAAAGGCAAATTCTGAATTAAATAAAGTTACGGCACTCCATTTTGTTTCCACTTTTTTATTAATTACAGGAATCTTAACACCGATTACCGGTCTTACACTTATTTTAGTTCCCACAGACATTTTTTCCCACAGATAAAAATCTGTATCTTTAAAACTTAATGTTTCCCCTCGCTTCCACAAATCTTCTTTCAATTCATCTTTTTTGTCTTGTCCTTCTGAATATAAAGCATAACCACGATTAAATCCTAAGTTAACCGGAAGTTCTATTCCTGCATAGGCATATTTCGGGCCTACTGCAACTTTAGGTGCTGCGGTTATAGAAGGTTTTAATACAAGCTGTCCGCCTAAGCATTCCATATTTTCCTCTGGAGTGGCAGCCGGACCGGCATAATATATGGTATGATTGATTTTGTGTGTAGAAAAATTTGCATTAAAATAAGGAATAGGAATAACATGAAATTTCCAATTAACACCGTAAGTAGCGTTTAAATCAACTCCGCCGCCGTACATACCGGTAAAACCCATTGCAAAATTTATCGGTGTGCTGATTGCTGCTTCAAGAGCAATACCTGCAGTTACACCTACACCTATAGTAATCGGTACCGGTCCGATAAAGAAAACAGTTTCCTTCTCTGCAATTTTTTCGTTAAGCAAATCTATTTCTTTTTCAATGTTCTTAAAATTTGCTCCCATGCTAATGTAAAATGCACTTGCCAAACCACTATCAAGACTTCCCCATCTTGAATCGAACTTTCCGGTAATTCCTAATTTTAAATCAAAATTAACCTCATCTAATTCGACCTTTAACGAATTGTCTTTGTCGTTATCTTTTTTATCTTCTGTAGTCGGAGTTTTGCTGCAATTTTTGATAATCATTTTCTTTAAAGAAATCGAATAAAAGTCTTTAAATTCTTTATCAATAGCTTTTTTCTTATCTAAATAATCTGCGTATGTTTTTTCTCCGGCTCTGGAATAAGCTCTTGAAGTATCGTTTGCAGTTTGATCTAGATTTGTCGGAATATCATCAATTTTTAGTGACATTAACGGATAAACCGTAGAAATTTCAGGAACAGTAACAATTGCTTTAGGTGACTCAGGATAATGTTTTTCGATATAAGTTCTGTTCATTGCAGCTAAGTCTAAAAATACAACTAAGATTGAATCCTCATTAACATCTATATTATCAGGATTGTCAAGTTTCTCTTCTGCAATTTCCAGTGCTTTCTCAAAATCACTTTCTCCTGCTATCTCATTGTAAACTTCATTCGTAAAGATAGCCTTACAAAAATCAAGGAAAACAGTCTTCATATATTCAGACTCTTCTTCCGTCAATTCTATTCTTTTTTCTTCAGCAATTGTTTCAATAACATTACCGGAAAGAAGAATATATAATAATTCCTCTAAGGCTTCATCCGCAGTACAATTATCCACATCAAAACCATCAGATAAAAGTGTTTTAGGAAGTGCTTTCAACAATTCTATCGGACCTTTATCAGAAGCAAATTGATTTTTTCTATATAGATATGTAAAGAATTCCTCCAATTCAATATGGTTACCGATGATTTCGGAATTATCTTCTGAATTTTTATATTCTGTACTTTTTCTTAATGAATATTTTCCGTATTCAGTGGTATCACTTTCATAATCAGAATCTTCGGGAACTTCACCGACAACAGCAAAGAATTCACCTGTGTCTTTATCGATTACATAGTCTCCGTGAGCGATTCCCAATACATCAGTTTCACTTCTGACAGATCTTGAAACCGGTTCTATATCATCATTGTCAACGATGTAAATAAAATCCCCGTGACTGTTTGTTCCGTAGAAAACTTTATTTGCATATTTAGAAAGGCTGCGACCTTGATTATTTGAGAAAACGTCATCTGCAAGAATTGCATACATAGTCGTATACAAATCTGTTTGACTGGAAATAAAATTAAGGCACATCGCATTTTCAAAGTCGTCTCTGATAGGGATGAGTTTTTTATAAGCTAAATCCGGTTTACCGTCACTGTTAATATCTTTCTCTTCGCCGGCATCAATGTTGACAGTTGATGAACGTTTTGTTTTTCCGTCACGGGAATAACTATAAAAAGTCAAATTAATTGAATCTTTAGAAACACTGTTTACGTGCAAATAACCGTATATATCATTATCATCTTCTTTTGCGGCAAACGTTGTAATATTTTCTGTTTTCTCCACCTTATTTTCTATTACGGTTGCTTGAACTGTACGAGTTTCTACTTGGCTCATGTAAATTGCAATATTGGCACCTGTAACCAATTGAGCTGTTTCCGGACTTGCCGGATTGTAAACAACAGAACCTCCGATGTACGCCAGACTTGAGATTTTATCAAACTCTTTTTCTTCTGCTGAAAGTTCATCGTCATCTTCGATAACTTCGTTGTTTGTATTATTTTCGTTATTTTTGTTATTAGGCTTTTCTTCTTCGCAATAATTACAGCCGAATAAACATAACATAACGAATAATAATGAAAATAATTTACGCATTTTTTCTCCCCTTTATATTAAAAAAATATTTGATGGTGGGGGGGGGTACTAAAAAAACAAATAAAAGTCAAGAAAAAAAATATTTTTTCTATTTTATGACAGCATAAAGCGTAAATTATTTTGTAAGAAAACTTAATTTCATATTAATGCTAAAAAGTGGTATAAACGAAAAGCTTTTTAATTAAAGGATTTATAAATGAAAATATTTTTTACCGCATTACTCTTATTTTCGACACTTGCATTACACGCCAAAGTTTCTTTTTTTGCATTAAATCTGTCCGGTGAAACAAAAAATTGCGTTTTGCGTACTGAAAATGAGAAAATTCAACCGTGGGGAGTTGAAAACTGGGAAAATGAAGAAACTATTTTGTTGGATAATAATTTAACCGCCGGTGAATATTTTATTTGGACAAAAGACAATGACACTTGGAAAAACACAAATCAGCAAATTGTTTTGGAAGATGAAAAAATTTATTGTTTGGAAGTTTTGCCCGGAAATATTTTTAAATTGAAAGAGTTTTCATTTATAAGTGAAAAAAAAGACGTTGCCGTATTCGGAGTGATTAATTACAGCGGATATGAATTGCAAGATGTAAAAATCTCATCCGGTTTTGAAAATAAATCAGCTAATTATTTTGATATTACAAATTACGAAACGAGTCTTTTCCCTGTAAAAAAAGGAAAATGGAAAATTTTCTGGGAATATAAGGATTTTCCTAAAGACTATTTCGCATTGCAAGTAAAATCCGAGTCTGAAACTAAAAATAAAAAAGCAATGCGAACAGTGACTATAGAAAACTCAAATATTTATTTGTTAGTTCTTTTACCCGAACGTGCTGATTTTATGCAATTGGGGAATTTTACTTTTCCTTATAAATAATCTTTATCGGAACGCCTTCGTAATGAAAATATTCCCTTAAACGGTTGCTGATGTATTGACGGTAATTGTCACTGATCAGTGAAGTGTTATTTAAGAAAAATATAAATTCTACGGGGGCGATAGACGACTGCACTCCATAAGAAATACGTAATACGCCTTTTTTACTTGATGGTTGGTAACGTTTTACTACATCTTGAATGAAAGCATTAAGTTTTGATGTGGTAATTTTTCGATTCAGATTTCCTTTTACCAACAAGATTTTTTCAAGTAAAGAACCGATTCCTTTTCCGGTTACGGCAGAAATAGCCAATGTCGGAGCATAACTGATTTGCGGGAATTTAAATTCAAGAATTTCACGGCGTTTTTTGATGGCTTCTTCGCTGTTGTCATACAAATCCATTTTGTTAAACAACACTATCAAACCTTTTCCGTTTTTTACAATCTGGTCGGTGATTTTTTTATCTTGCTCACTGACATCTTCTAATGAATCGATGACAAGCAAAGTAATATCTGCATCATTTATTGCTTTAATACTTCGGTTTACGGAATAATATTCAATATCTTCCGAAACTTTTGATTTTTTTTCGTATTCCGGCAGTATCGAGGAATCGGAATTCATGATTTTTATAAGTAATTGATTCATCGATAATATCACGAGTTGTTCCCGGAATATTTGAAACTATACTTCGTTCCTTTTGAGTAATTTTATTTAGCAATGATGATTTGCCTACATTTGGTTTTCCTACAATCGCAATTTTTATTAAAGATTCATCTTGTTCTTTTGCTTCGGAAGTTTCAGTTTCTTCATTTGAAGCGTCTTCATCTTCTTCCTCTATATTCAATTGCAATTTAGCTTCTATCATTTCTAAAAGCTCGTCAATATTACGATTGTGTGCGGCAGAAATAGGGAGCGGTTCGCCGAGTCCGTATTGATGAAAATCGTGAATATAAATGTCTTTGTCCAAACTGTCACTTTTGTTCATGATGATAATTGCCGGTTTACCGGATTTTCTTATCATGTTGATAAATTCTTCTTCTATGGGAAGTACGTTTTTAGCTTCTACCATAAAAAGAATTAAATCAGAGGTTTTTAATGCTTCCACTGATTTTTTTTGAACTAACGGATTGAGAATGTCACCTTCATCGGTAAGACCGCCGGTATCTTGTAAAATAACCGGAATTTCGTTTTCACCTAAAAGAAATTCTTGTTTTAAGACGTCTCTTGTTACTCCGGGCGTATCATCAATAATCGCTTTTTTAGTTTTTGTAAGTCTATTAAATAATGTTGATTTACCTACGTTAGGTCTTCCTAAGATTGAAATGACAGGTTGTTTTTTCATATTTTCCCTATTATGTAATTTTAGTATTTTTGTGAGTTCTGTAGTATTTTGATATTAATTGATTAACTTCTTTTTGAGAGCTTTTTGTTAAAGCTTGTTCTGCTAATATTTCCAAATCTTTTTTGTTAGAATTTTGCAGAAGTTTTCTTATTTCTAATAATTTTCCGGTAGAAAGAGAAATTTCATCTATTCCCAGTCCGACTAATATTAATGCATTATTCGGATCGCTTCCCATTTCACCGCATAAAGAACAATTAATTTTGTTTTTGTGTGCATTTTTTATCGTAATAGAAATTAATTGTAATATTGCAGGATGAAGCGGTTCGTAAAGATAAGAAATTTTCTCATTTCCACGATCACACGCCATTACATATTGAATCAAATCGTTTGAACCGATACTGAAAAAGTCAACATGTTTAGCCAAAGCGTCAGAAATTAATGCTGCTGCAGGTGTTTCAATCATAATTCCCAACGGAACATCTTTAGAAAACGGAATTTTTTCTTTTTTCAAATCAGCTTTTACTTCTTCAATAAGTTTTTTTGTTTCTATAATTTCTTCTACGATAGAAATCATAGGCAACATAATTCGTAAGTTTCCGTATATAGAAGCACGATAAAGTGCACGTAGTTGAGTTTTGAATATTTCAGGGCTTTCAAGGCACAAGCGGATTGCACGCCAGCCCATATTTGGATTACTTTCTTTTGTAGTGTAAGTTTCTATTATTTTATCTCCGCCGAGATCCAATGTTCGAATAGTAACTTCTTTATTTGAAAGTCGTTCTAAAATAAATTTATATGCTAAAAATTGTTGTTCTTCCGTTGGCAGTGATTTTCGTTTTTTCGAAAGATATAAAAATTCGGAACGGTACAAACCGATACCTTCTGCTCCGTATTTTTTACATTATCGATTTCTTGTTCCGGGATTTCCATGTTAGCTTTTAAAGGAATCGAAAAACCGTCTTTTGTTATGGTAGGAATTCGACTTAACAGTAAAGTTTCTTCCTTTTTTGCATTTTCTGCTAACTTTTTAGTCTGATATTCTTTCAGCGTTTTTTCATCCGGATCTTGAATGAAAAGCCCTTTTTCACTGTCTATAATACACAAAGTTCCGGAAGAAACTTCATGGACGATATTGTTTAATCCGAAAATTGCCGGCATAGAAAGAGATTTTGCCAATATTGCAGAATGCGAAGTTTTACCGCCGAATTCTGTTACAAAACCTAAAACATGTTTTTTATTCATGTTTGCCGTGTCGCTTACGGAAAGCTCTGACGCAATAACGATAACATCACGCTCAATATTCGAAAGAGAAACATTTTTTTGAGATAATAAATTTTGTAATAACTTTTGACCGATGTCATAAATATCAATTATTCGATCATGAAAAAATGATTCGTTTGCTTTTGCTAATTCTTGGCATTGTTCGTTTATAACATCGTAAACAACAGATTCAATGTTACGTTTTTCTGAACGCAATGTGGTACAGATTTTATCAATCAAAGTGGTATCATCCACCATCATAATATGAGCGTCGAGGATTTTACCTTGATTTTCACTCATTTCTTGAATAAGCTTTTTTTGAATCTGAATGTATTCTTCTTTGGTTTTGGCCATAGCAATGAAAAAACGGTGTACTTCAAACTCTACTTGACGTTCAGAAATGGAGTAATTTGGAATGTGAAGATGTTGATCGTAGATAAAAGCTTCGCCTATTGCGATACCAATAGAAGCTACAATTCCATGATGTACTTTCATTAAGTATGACCTGCAATTTATTTTTGAGGTTTTATATCATTTTGAATATTATAAAGCAAGTCGGAAAAAATTAATGAATTGTCATAATTTCTTTAAAATTTGCATCTAAAATATTTGTTGTCATTTTTTCATTAAGCAATAAATATTCGTTTTTATACGGAATAACGGTACATATTTTTGTAGAAAGTTTTGCTAGATTTTTCAGTAGTTTTTGCTGTCGTTCGGCGGCTTTTGTTAATACTTCTATCCATCCGGAAAGGCGAACGATTTCATCAGAAGCTTTGTAACAAAGAATATTATAAACAATTTTTAAAAAAGCTCCCTGCCCAATCCAGCAACCGATTTCATCACATGTAGGATCTTTTTTTAGTACTTCGCCCAGTCGATGTTTTATTTTCCAAAACCATTTTTTAAATATGTCAGAGTTTTCATAATTTATTATTAGATTTCTTGCAATTTCTACAGAAAATTCATCACAGATAAAAGAATAGATTTCAGCAAACAGCAAAATTACTTTGTCGATATGTTCGGTATTTTGCCCGAACAATTCTGAAGTTTTAGAAATTTCAGCCTGAAACGTATAGTAGTTACTTAAATCTGTATGAATATCCTCGCAAGACGACATAAATCCTCATTAAACTAATCTTTTAATATACTCGTTTACTTACCTCTTCCGAAAAATCACTTTCATGAAGGGCATTCTTATCATCGAATGCTGTAATTGTTATATAGTAAATCAGATTTTTTTTCAAATTTGTTAGCTTAAAATTGTTAATTTTGTCAACAATTATAGGACTTTCACCTTCTGCTGCATCATTACAAGAATAAATTCCCGGTTTTGTTCCGTAATAAATTTTATATCCTTTCAAATCTTGTTCGGTATTATTTTTCCATCTTAATAAAATGGAACCGTCTTTTTCTGCAATTTTTACACCTTTAGGAGAAGCCGGAGGAAAATCTTTTTCGTACTCTAAAGTAATGCCGGAAAAATGAGGAGATTTGTGTCCGTTTATTCCGGGCAAAAGTAAAGCTTTCCATTGAAAATATGCTGCTTTTTTGTTTTTGAGATACGATAAATTTTCTTTTGTAAGGGCTGTCCATTCTACCGGTTTTATACATGGTACGGTATCGTCAGCATCAAAAGGTGAAGATGAAAAACGTGCAAAATATTCAACTTCAGCACCGTCCTCTTGGTAATCGGTAAAATTTATATCTTTAATTATGATGTTGAAATCATCAAGTTTTTGTACCTGACTGACAACTTCTGCACCTTTTGCGGGAAAACCACGCTCAATTTGTTCAGTTCCGGCTCCGTGTTTGATTAAAAAATCATCCATGGCACCGATGTAAGAAGTTCCGATATTTAAGATACAACGATTTACTGAACTGAAAACCATTGGATAAACACTTTCGCCGGCAGCTTTTACAATGCCGTTTTCTATACCGTTAATGAAAAGTCTTATTATTCCGGAAAAACTGTCATAAGTGATAGTAAGATTTGTCCACTCTTGCGGCATAATTCTTTGATAAGCTGTTACGGTAAGTTCCGGAATCGGTTTATTTTTTTCATTACTGAAAACATTGCGAAATTGACATTTAAAAATACCGGCATCTAAAATTGCCGAAAATGATTGGTCACAAATACTGTCGTTAGAATTTTCGTAGTAATGAGACCCGATTTTAAATAAAACATTATTTTCAGACAGATTCATCGGATAAATATAAAAATTGATTGTGAATGACCCGGTAACCGTTCCTGGAACAAAAACACTTTTTTTGTTACCTTGTAACTCAATTTTATGTTCATCTTTATAAAAATATGCACAAGTTCCTATATAAGCATTTGATTGTTTGTATTGGAAATTTGTTTGAATGGTTTCATAATTTTCTGTTATTGATTCTTGCTTATTTTCTGCATCAAACGGCAAAAATAAATCGACGTTATTTTTATCAGAATCTAAATTATAACTTTGTTTTTTTATTTTGTAATAAAGTGTATTTGAGCCGTCAGTGACGAGTTCGGCATTTTCAGTTTTATATATACCGGAAAGAAAATTATTTTTTGTATTCCAGGATATTTTTTCTGCAAAAATAAATGTAGGCAACAATAATAATCCGGTAAGAAATAAATATAATCTTTTCATTAAACAACTCCGAAAATCGGTCTTTAATTAAAATTATCTGTTAAAAAACAAAAAAGTTTAGTGGGAAAATCAAATGTTTGTATCGGAATTTTCGGAGAATATATTTTTTAATGTTAAATCTAATTCTTGAATTGCATAAGGTTTTATAAGGAACCCCTGAATTTTGTATTTTTTCCAGTTTCTTATAATTGTACCGGTTGAAGCAATGGCTTTTAAATCAGGGAAAACGTTGCGTAAGAAATTTAAAATATCAAAGCCGTTTTCATCATTATTGATTGTAAGATCAAATAAAAGCAAATCAATTTTTTCACCTTGTAAAATTATATTTAAAACTTCAGCTTTACTATTTGCAGCAATGGAATCGTATCCCAATTTTTCCAATGCTTTTTTTAAGATAAAAGAAAAAACAGAATCATCTTCTAAAATCAGAATCTTTTTTTTCATGATTGCAAATCCTTACTGAATAATAAATAAAGTTAGTTATTGTTAAAATAATGGAAAAAAACTTTTATGACAGTTTTACTGCGGTTTTTTACAGTTTACAAAACAAGTGATTTTGGATATAGTCACCGAACATTTCTAAATAAGTAAGAGAGGCATATATGATGGAAAAAAATGCAAAAATTTATGTTGCCGGTCATCGAGGATTAGTCGGTTCATCGATACTTCGAGCATTGGACAGAGCCGGATATAAGAATGTTGTATATCGAACACATAAAGAGCTGGATCTTACAAACTTTGAAGCAGTAAAAAACTTTTTTGACCGAGAACGTCCGGAATATGTTTTTCTTGCTGCTGCAAAAGTCGGCGGAATTTGGGCAAATAAAACTCATAAAGCTGAATTTATTTATGAAAATCTTCAAATCCAAAACAGTGTTATAAAAAATGCTTATGATTACGGCGTTAAAAAACTTTTGTTTTTAGGCAGTTCGTGTATTTATCCCAGAATGTGTCCTCAACCAATAAAAGAAGAATATTTATTATCCGGTTATTTGGAAGAAACAAACGACGCTTATGCAATAGCTAAAATTTCCGGATTAATGATGTGCAGAGCTTTTCGTCAACAATACGGAGTTGATTATATAAGTGCAATGCCTACAAATTTGTATGGTTATAATGACAATTTTGATTTAGAAAGTTCACATGTGTTGCCGGCGTTAATGAGAAAAATTCATGATGCAAAAGAAAATAATGTTCCTGAAGTAACTGTTTGGGGAACAGGTTCGCCTTTGCGTGAATTCCTTTTTGTGGATGATTTAGCCGATGCTCTTGTTTTTTTAATGAATGAATACAGCGGCGAAGAACACGTAAATGTAGGAACAGGAACAGATGTTTCTATTAAAGAACTTGCACAGTTGATTTGTAAAGTTGTCGGATATAAAGGCAAACTTGTATTTGATACATCCAAACCTGACGGAACTCCTAAAAAATTATTGGATGTATCAAAAATTAATTCACTCGGTTGGAAAGCCGCAGTTTCTTTAGAGGAAGGAATTCGCAAAACATACGAGTGGTATTTACAAGAGTATAAGAAATAAATTTATATATTTTAGGATGTGTTTATGGATATCAGAAATCCTTTTGTAATAATTTTTCTTGTGTTTTTTGTAGCTTCTACAATTACTAAATTGAGTTTGGCGTTTATCAATTATTTTCATCGGAAAAAACATTTGGGAGTAATTCCTAAAGAATTGGAAGGTCGACTGGATCTGGAGAAGATGAAGAAAATAGATGAATATTCTAATATAAAATTGATTTATTCGCTTTGTACAATGATTATAAGTAGAATAATAATTTTATTATTTTTGTGTTTGGGTTTTTATCCGTGGCTTGTAAGTGTTTTCAACGGATGGACACAAAATCTTTATTTCCTCGTGATTTTATTCTTTTTTACGGATGATTTGCTTGATACCGTTCTTTCGATTCCGGGCGATTTATATTTTCATTTCGGAATAGAAAAGAAATTTGGTTTTAATAAGATGACGTTAGGGCTTTGGTTTTCTGATTTGATAAAAGACTTAATTTTGTCCTTTGTAATAAAAGCGATAATGTTGATTGTGTTGGTTTTTGTATTTAAAACATTTGCCGATATGTGGTGGCTGCCGATTTGGTGTTTTATGATATTGTTTTCATTGGCAATGCAAGTTATTTATCCGCAATTTATTGCTCCGCTTTTTAATAAATTTTCGCCGTTATCGGACGGGGAATTGCGTGATAAGCTTACAAGTTTGTTGGTGAAATCCGGTTACAAACCGGACGGTTTATTCGTGGTAGACAGTTCAAAACGTTCAACACATTCTAATGCGTATTTTACCGGAATGGGTAAGGCAAAACGTATAGTTTTGTATGATACTTTGATAGAGAAAATGACTCCGGACGAGCTTACTGCCGTTATGGGGCATGAAATCGGTCACAGAAAAAAAGGTCATATATTAAAAAATATGATTACTTCATTTGTAAAATCTTTGGTAATGTTGTTTTTGGCTTCAAAGTTATTGACGTTGTCGTCTTTGTATAACGGATTTGGATTTGTGATAAGTGCAGATCATATAAATGAAGCTTATTATATAGGTTTGTTTTTATTGGTTATTATTTTTTCTCCGATAAGCTATTTCTTTCAGCCGTTTAGTGCATGGCGATCTCGCTGTCATGAGTATGAAGCTGATAGATTTTCGGCAGAATTGACAAATATTCCCGAAGCGTTGATAGAAGGACTTATAAAATTGAATTTGGATAATTTGAGCAATTTGTATCCGGCACCGTCTTATGTGAGATTTTATGCTTCACATCCACCGTTATTGCAAAGAATTGCTGCATTAAGAAAAATTCAAGAAGAAAAAAAATGATTCATATTGAAAATAAAGATTTATAATCAAATGGTTTGACTGGGTGAACCGGTCAGAACATTAATTTAAGATAAAATTAAATAATAGGAGTTATAAAATGAGTAAGAAAATTTTGGTAATCAACTGTGGTTCTTCTTCATTGAAGTATCAACTTTTACAAATGCCGGAGGGCGACGCTTTAGTAAAAGGAAATGTTGAACGAATCGGAGAAGATGTTGCCTTTATGAATCAGAAAAGAGTTTCTGATAATAAAAAGATGGAGATTCTTGCAAAAGATGTGGAAGGCGGAATCAAAACTCATACAGCGGCGTTTGAACAAGTTATTAAAGCTATTTTAGATAAAGATAACGGTGTTTTGACAGATGTTAATGAAATTGACGTTGTTGCACATAGAATAGTTCAAGGTGGAGCTCGTTACAGTGATGCTGCTATTGTAAATGAAAAAGTATTAAAAGATATTGAAGAGTTGTGCGATTTGGCACCTTTACACAATCCGGCACACCTTGAAGGTATCAAAGCTGCTACAGCCATTTTGCCGAATACACCGCAAACCGTTACATTTGATACAGCATTTCACCAGACAATGCCGGCTTCCAGCTTTATGTATGCTATTCCTTATGAATTATATGAAAAATTCAAATTAAGAAAATACGGAGCTCACGGAACAAGCCATAAGTATGTAGCTCAAAGAACAGCTGAAATTGTAGGAAAACCATTAGAAGAATGTAATATGGTTATTTGTCATTTAGGTAACGGTTCTTCTATTACAGCAATAAAAGACGGTAAATCTTATGATACATCTATGGGATTGACTCCGTTGGAAGGACTTGTAATGGGAACTCGTTGCGGTGATATAGACCCGACAGTAGTTTACTATTTGTGCCAGCATGGTTATACTGTAGAAGAAGTTAATACTATTTTACAAAAGAAGAGTGGACTTTTGGGACTTTTCGAAAAAACAAGTGATATGAGAGACGTTATTGATGCTGACGAAAGCGGCGACGAAAGAGGACAGTTGGCATTGAATGTTTGGCTTACACGTGTAAAAAAATACATCGGTGGATATTTTGCAGAACTCGGTCGTGTAGATTATCTTGTTTTTACCGGTGGAATAGGGGAAAGAAGTTTCAAATTGCGTAATAGAATTTGTAAAGACTTAGAAATCCTCGGCGTAAAATTTGATAAAGCTGAAAACGATAAGTTCGAAGGCGAAGAAGGTGTAATTTCTGCACCGGATTCAAAAGTAAAAGTTTTGGTTGTTCCTACAAACGAAGAATTACAAATTGCAAAAGATGCATTTAGAATTACGGAATAATTTAAAAAATTGACTTATAAAAACTGTATTGCATTGTAAAAACTTTGCAGTACAGTTTTTTTTATTAAGGAGGAAGAATGAAACGAACTTTAAAAGCTTTATTTTTATTATTAACATTTGGTTGTTCATTGATGCTTACATCTTGTTTGTTGTTTCCGCATCACCACCATCATGAAAGACCACGTCATGAAAGAAGAATTAAAAAACATCGTCCGCCTAAAAAAGACCGACGAATGGCACCGCCTCAACACAGAAGAGAACATCGTCGTAGATAAAATACAGTTGGTCAAGGGCGGTTTAATTTAAAACTTTGACTTAACTTTGTTTCGAGTTGCCGAAAATTGTAGAACAGGAATAAAAAAAATCCATGAAAGGTTGACCTTCATGGATTTTTTATTTTGGAGATGAGGGGAGTTGAACCCCTGTCTTACAAGCCCGCCTGGAGCTCTCTACATGCTTAGTCTTTGTTTAATCTTAGAATCAAAACAGGTACAAAAACAAAACCAATTTCGATTAGCAGCTTCTAAATTTAACCTTACGACCGAAGCTATCGTAAAGCGATTCTTGTTTGTCTGACGGTAATCCTTCCGAGTACAAGACTAAACTCTTCCGGTACCGTAGCCGCGATTAGGCAGCTAATGCAAAATTATCGTTTGCAATTATTAAAAGCACGGCTTTTTAAGTGCTACCGTCCACTGCATGCAAGACATCCCGACCAGAAACCGCAATCGAACCCGGTGCATCCCCGATCAAGTGTGTTATTTATTATTGCCGAAATTCTTTTTTTATTCGGTCTAATTCCCTTTTATTATCTCTGTCACGAATTGTTTCTCGTTTATCGTATAATTTCTTACCTTTTACAAGAGCAATCGTAACTTTTACAAGGCTGTCCTTTAAAAAAACAGCTAACGGTACAGCAGTATTTCCCTTTTCGGTAATTCCTCGCAGGATTTCACGAATTTCTTTTTTGTGCAAAAGAAGCTTTCTGATTCTAAGCGGCTCGTGATTATGAATATTTCCTTGACGATATTCGGATATATTCATTCCTTTGATGAATAATTCTTCATCTTTGTCTATCAAATATGCTTCTCCGATACTGCATTTTCCGTCTTTTATAGCTTTTACTTCAGTACCTTGAAGAACAATTCCGGCTTCATATTTTTCCAGAATTTCATATTCGAAATTAGCTTTTTTGTTATATACAATTTGTTTTACTGCCATATCTGTTGTTTTATATATAATTTCTTATTACAAAGCAAGAATTCTTAATTAGATTTCAGCGACTTTTTTTATCGTTTCAATCAAATCTAATGCTTTGTTTTCACATTTTGCTTCGGCAAAAACTCTGACAATAGGTTCGGTATTACTCTTACGAATCAGTACCCAACTATCGTCAAAATCTATACGTAGACCGTCATTATTATTAAATTCACCGGAAGGGAATTCTTTTTTTAATGATATTTCTATTTTGTTCAAATCGATATCGGAAATTTGAAATTTCTTTTTTATAAAACAATAACTTCCTATTTCGTTTGCACAATCTTCGATTTTCTTTCCGTTATTTGCCAAATATTCCAAAATCAAAGCCATTCCCACAAGAGAATCTCGGCATTTATTTATTTGCGGTAAAATTATTCCACCGTTACCTTCTCCGCCGAGTTTTGCTCCTGTCTGTTCCAAAGATTCTGTAACATGAATTTCACCGGTAGGTACACGAAGCACTTTTACTCCATGTTTAGCTGCGACATCATCACACAAACGTGAAGAACTCAAGTTTATAACCAAATCAGTTTTTCCTTTTGATGACAAATAATGGTCGGCACATAAAGCAAGAGTGTATTCTTCCGATAAAATTTCACCGTTACTTCCGGCAAGTACCAGACGATCTCCGTCAGGATCTAATGCAAATCCGATATCGGCATTGCATTCTTTCATTTTCTCAGAAAGTTGTACAAGATTTACCGGTGTCGGTTCCGGTGGATGAGCAAAGTATCCGCTGGTTTCGGTGTTAATCTCAATTACATCACAACCTAATGTTCGTAAAAGTTTTGCACCTATCGGACCGCCGGCACCGTTTACGGTGTCAATTACGACTTTAAAATTCTTTGCTTTTATTTTTTCGATATCAACGAAACCGAGGACTTTTTCCAAATGCAAATCAGACATTTTATATTCTTTATTTAATGTCCCAAGTTTGTTCCAAATTGCATAATCAAATTTTTTTTGACTTACAAGTTCTGACAATTTTGCAAATTGTTCAGGAGATAAAAATTTTCCGTCACTGTTTACAAGTTTTAATGCATTCCATTCTATAGGATTGTGACTTGCGGTAATTACAATTCCGCCGGCATATTTTTTCTCTTTTACGCAAAATAAAACTGTAGGTGTCGGAACAATTCCTATATCTATAACATCTCGCCCCAGACAATTGAGCAAATAAGCTACAAAGTTAGAAATAACATCACCTGACGGACGAGAATCTCTTCCTAATAGAATAGAACCTTCCGGCATCATTTGAGAATATGCACTTACGTAATTTACTATAACTTCCGGTGTTAATGATTCGCCTACGATTCCGCGAATCCCGGAGATTGATGCTTTTAATGACATAATTTATTCCTTTGAATTTTCATCTTTTTGAACATCTGATACATCTGTTGTATTTTGAGAATTTTCTTCAACAACAATATTTTCATCAGATGTGATATTTTCTTTTACTTCGTTATTATTCTTTGCATCGTAAATCAGCAAATCAGGATTATAATTTTTTTGGTACAATCCTGTTAATTCCATAATTTCTTTAGCATCAAGAGTTTCTTTTTCAAATAAAGTTTCTGATAAAAGAATTAATTTGTCTTTTTGTTCGGTAAGAACTTTAATAGCACGTTCATATTGAGCTGCGATTATACCGTGGATTTCTTCATCCACAAGCTGTGCTGTTTTGTCAGAATAATCTTTGTGAGTAGCAATCTCTTTTCCCAAGAAAATAGGCTCATCTTTTTGTCCGTAACAAATAGGACCTACTTTATCACTCATTCCCCATTGAGTTACCATTTTACGTGCGATGTCCGTTGCATTACTGATATCATTGCTTGCTCCGGTACAAACATCACCGAAAATTAAAGCTTCAGCAGCACGACCACCGAGGAAAATAAAAATTTGATCAAGAAGTTTATTCTTGGAAACATGCTGATTGTCATCAGGTAATGTAAAAGTAACTCCGGCTGCCATTCCTCTAGGAATTACTGTGACTTTATGTAAAGGATCGCCGTATTCTGAAATTAATGTCAAAATTGTATGACCGGCTTCATGATAAGCCGTAATTTTCTTGTCATGATCCGTAATTACTTTAGAACGTCTGGCAACGCCCATTATTGCTTTATCACGTGCTTCTTCAAAATCCGCCATTCCTACACGATTGCGATTTGCTCTGGCTGCAAGCAAAGCTGCCTCATTAACAAGATTCGCAAGATCCGCTCCGGAAAATCCTGGAGTTGCACGAGCAATTTTTGCGACATCGATGTTTTTTGACAATGCGATTTTCTTCATGTGAATTCTAAGAATTGCTTCACGACCTTTTACATCCGGATTGTCAACAACAACTTGTCGGTCAAAACGTCCCGGACGAAGTAACGCTGGATCAAGTACATCCGGACGGTTTGTAGCAGCTACAAGAATTACTCCCATTGATGGGTCGAATCCGTCCATTTCTACTAATAATTGATTCAATGTCTGTTCACGTTCGTCGTGACCGCCGCCCATTCCGGCACCACGAGTACGTCCTACGGCATCAATTTCGTCGATAAATAAAATACAAGGAGAATTACGACGACCTTGCTCGAAAAGGTCACGAACACGTGAAGCTCCCACTCCGACAAACATTTCAACAAAATCGGAACCACTCATAAAAAAGAAACTTACACCGGCTTCTCCGGCAATTGCACGAGCAAGTAATGTTTTACCTGTTCCCGGAGGCCCTACAAGTAATACTCCTTTAGGAATTTTTGCTCCAATTTTTGTAAATTTTCCCGGTTCTTTCAAGAAATCGACAATCTCTTTTAATTCTTCTTTTGCTTCATCTACGCCGGCAACGTTATCAAAAGTAACTTTATCTTTCGGATCAAATTTTCTGGCTCTGGATTTTCCGAAGTTCATGGTATTACTGCCGCCGCCATGGAATTGACGCATCATAAACCAAAGCATTAAACCTAAGATTAAAATAGGGGCGAAATTTAATAATACCATTGACATCATTTGATTAGATTCGGTACTGCCTTTAAAATAAATCGGCGGTTGAGCCGTCGTCAATAAACGATACAATTCGCCGTCATCGAAAATAGCCGGAATAGTTGTCTGGAATCTTTTTTCTCCGTCTCGAGTTCTGTATTTTCCTGAAATCTTTTGATTTTCATATATTATCAACGGATTCTTATCGCTGGAAACGATTTGTCCCGGATTACGTACGCATTCAAGAAAAGTTTGATAGTCAATTACTTCTTGATTTTCGGAACCTCGATAAAACCAAAGAACTAACATAAAAGAAAGAAGTATTAACATAAAAAAGAAAATTTTCTTTGACCCCATTTTGTTGTTATTTTCATTATTATCAGCCATTTTTTCTCCCTGAAATTCAATTTTTTATTTTAACTTATAAAAAAGAAAATATTTCTTTGTTAAATTTTTAGTAGAAAGCAAAGTAGCTTTTTTTATGTTACAAATCAAGCTAATTATTTTAGGTCTTAACATCAAATTGTTAGAAAAAACAATTTACAGCTTTTAGTTTAAAAAAGTATTTTCTATTATTAATTTATTCTACACGGAAAGATGTGAAAATTATGAGAAAGTTTGTTGTATTTTTTTTGATTGTTTATTTAGTAACTTCTTGTAATGTTTGCGTTAATGAAGATACACAAGATTTCATCGAAACTCCCATTATAAAGGAAGAAACTGTAACTAAGACATTAACCGGGACATTAGGGAAAACTCTTTATCTTGTAAAAATGAATCCTACATCAAAAATGGTTCCGGCAGCAGCCAGTGGTTATGTATATTCAAATGAAAACTTAGATATATTGAATGATAATGATTTTATTTATGAAAATGAGTCACGATTTGTAAGAAAAGACAATCCGATAGCTTTGGAATTTTACTCGAAGCAAGTAAATTCTTCTCGCAGTGTACGTTCTTTTAATGAAGTAGAATACAATGTGAATGATGAACGAAAATTTTGGATTATGAAAAAAGAAGCATTGCTTATACAAAATATTGAGTGGGAAGAAATACCTGCAAAACTCAGAGCAAAAGGCGAATTTTGTTATATTTGGGTACCGGATGAATATTGGGGAGAGCATTACAATTCTGTTTCAGAAGAAATAGTGACGAAACTTAAAGAAAAATTTGACTCTATTTATCCCAGAGTCACAAATGTTTTCGGTTATCCTGACAGTGTAGAAAATTTAAGAATTCATATTTTAATATTTGATATATATTCAGACTCAAAAAACGGACAAGTGTTTGGGTATTTTATGCCTAAAGATTATGGTTTTTATGAAGAAACTTATCGTTCAAATGAATGCTGCATGTTTTATCTTGATGCTTTTTTGACTAGAAAATTACCGAATATGGCGTATTCTACTCTTGCTCACGAATTTCAACATATGATCAATTATTACAATAAAACGCTTCGTGCATCGAACACGGAAGGTACGCAAACTTGGTTTACTGAAATGTTGTCTATGCTTTGTGAAGATATGTTGCAAACTTTTTTAGGAATAAAAGAAGAAGATTCGCCAATCGCAAGAATGGAATATTTTAACTCGGGATATTATAGCCACGGAATTACCGAATGGCAAAATAATCAAATTTCTTATGCCTATACGTATGCATTCGGAGCATATCTTGTTCGTAATTTCGGCGGAATAAAGTTACTTAAAGCAATCGCAAAAAACAAGCAAACAAATAAAAGTGCGATTGAGAAAGCATTAAAAGAACTTGGTTATGATGAGACATTCGATTCTGTTTTTTTAAAATTTTCACAGGCATTGATTTATGAGGATTCAAATAAACTGACATTTAATAAAAATATTACGGAAAAATTAAACGGATATGAATATGCATTTAATGCATTTAATATCTGGGAAAAAAAGAATGGAACTTATACCAATTTAGGTTTTATGAAAATTCCAAATTACGGACCGATATGTTTTTCTGTATCAGATACTAAATCTATCAGACCTTATGGTTTTACCATTCATACTCAAGACAGTTGGCAAAAAATTACTACAGATACACTTACGATAAATCTTATCAGACCGGAAGGCAGCAGTATAGATTATCAATTTATTTTGAAATAAATGTCTTCTTTAATCTTCGATGATGTTTAAAAACTTTTTGTTGTTTAAGCAATAATTTTTCTTTTTACCGTAAATAATGCATTTTTATCAGAGAATTAATTACGGTTGCAAGGGCGTCAAATATCGGCTAATGCATAGCCGTTTATTTGCGGTGGTTTGATTTTATATTATTGCATATTCCAACACTATGAAAGTTAAAGAAAATGAAGACATAGTAAATGTAAATCTAAAGTTAGCTCATTTATTACGTTATTTAAGAAAAAAGAATAATTGGACTCAAGAACATTTATCCGAAGTTTCGACAATAGACTATAAACATATCCAACGATTGGAAAGTTTTAAATACAATAATGATTTCAGATTCTCTACAATTCAAAAGTTATCAAAAGCTTTTAACATTGATCTTTTAGATTTTATAAAATGTATCATTTCAACAGAGAGTGATTATATTTTAAATGAGCCGGATTCTGATTGGGGAAAAGTTGCCGAAACATTGAAAAAATACGAATGTGACGAGTAGCGATTCTCTTTAAATTTTAATTTGGTTGCAATTCTTAATTATGGTATACCTGAATTCAAAATAAAAATTCAGAGGATAAGAAATGCAGAAAACTTTAGTTTCGATAATAACAGTTTGTTGGAATAGCGAAAAATATATTATCTAATTTTGTTTACTTCTGGTGAAAATTATCCTCAATATGGGACTGTTAACAAAAAATATGAATTGTGACAGATTGTGAATTGTTACTTAGACTTAAAGATAAAAAAATCCCATTCTTTCCCAGCAAATTTAATTAGCTTTTTTCTCAATGATAGGTTTGTCTTTACCTTGACCGGGAATTGAAGTTATTCTATGATTGGCAAACTATTTTACAGAACACACAGACGCGTCAAACTTGAAACAGCAAAAGTTTTCAAATCAAACAGCTTTTCTTTCAATTTGCTAATTGACAGTGTTGTTTTTATCTATCAAACAAATTGAAAAACTATGATGAAATAAAATAGGATGGATTGATAAAGGTGTCAGAAACGAAGAACAATCTTTACATAAAAAATGCATTAATTATGATGTTTGATTCCGTAATAAAAATATCCGCCGAATTTAGATTTTACAAAAAGCATTTTGTCATCTTTTAAAATGAACGCTCCCGTGCGATATCTAAACCAAGAATTTTCCTTTGTAAAACAAATATCTTTCATTTTCTACTCCACTGTAAATCCTGTCCATTCGATGTGACTGTATTCCATTACGTCTTTAGATTTTTTCATTCCCAGCTTTTCATAAAATGGAATTGCGTTGTCATTTGCAATTAAGTAAACAGCAATATCTTTTTCGCCGCCGGCAATTTCGTGTGCTTTTTTTATCAACTTTGAGCCGATGCCTTGTCTTTCATAATTTCTGTCAACGCCTAAATCTGTAATATAAAGCCAATAACAAAAATCTGTTAAGCCAAAAAGCACACCCACAATTAAGCCATTTTCATTTCGGGCAACTAAACTGATAGAAACATTTTTAACAAGCTTTTCGATTCGCTGGTAAAATCTTTCTTTGGGATATTGAGAACCTAAATTCGTTCTCTTCAAAAAATCGATATATTCAGAGCTTGAAAGTCTTTCTTCCTTTATACTGATTGATTCCATAAACTGACATCCTTATGAAATTATGATTTTATAATTTTTAACATTGGAAAGAGATTTTATCAAATTGCTTTTATGAGATGATGGCTATAAAGAAAGTTTATTCAGATAGACTGTAGTGATGATACGAA